>NZ_CP107962.1:300000-429427 GCF_036077095.1 Streptomyces sp. NBC_00376
CACTGAACGCACAGTCGCGGCGGCTGGGCCCAGTCACCGGAGAGCATGACGAGGGGCGTCGTCCCGGTGGTGACCGGGACGACGCCCCTCGTCAGGGTTGTACTGCCAGCGGCAGGGTGCATGCCAGAACAGCCAGGGGCGTCGGGATTCTGGTCACCCTGTCCGACGACGTCCTGTACAGCCTTCGTGTTGGGCGCAGGGTAGATGTCAGTGCTGCGCAGAGTAGGTGTCAGTGATCCGCTGCCGTACGATGCGCCGAACGACTGGTGTGGGTTGCGCGAGGTACTGCTGGGTGTCCAGCCAGCGACCCAGGAGCTGTGGGGACGGCACGTAGCGTCGGGGCTCGGCCAGCAACCAGCCCCTGGCACCTGGCCGTCCTTTTGGTATGACTGCCTCCACCTCAGCACCTGAATGGCCGTTCTGCGGACACGGCGCGGACCCGGCCGGAGATCCGGTCGGCTGCCGCGGCCATGCCGTGGCCCCGCACGGGCAGTGCTTGCAGCACTTGGCCCCTGAGGCCCGTTCTAACTATCTGGCGGGGCTGGCCCCCGGCAGCGACCTCAACCACAGTGGCACTACCTTCACGGAGGATCTGCTTAACGAGTTGCTCACTGTGTTTCGGCAGCCCGCCGACGGACCGCCCCGCATCGGGCGCGCCTGGTTCGTCGAAGCGACGTTCACCGGCAATGCCCGATTCGACGGGGCGACGTTCACCGGCGATGCCCGATTCGACGGGGCGACGTTCACTGGCCCCGTTGTGTTCGGCGCGGTGACGTTCACTGACGACGCCGGGTTCCGCAGAGCGACATTCACCGACGACGCCTGGTTCATGAAGGCGACGTTCACCGGTCCGACCGACTTCAACAGGGCGACCTTCCACCGCAACGCCTGGTTCACCGAAGCCACTTTTGAGGCGACGTCGGAACTCGGACCACTGATCAGCGCGGAGTTTGTGCAGTTATCGGGGGCCGTGTTCAGCGGTCCGGTGACGATTTTGGTCGCAGCGAAACGGCTGGGATGCCATCGGACCCGATGGACCTCCACCGCCACCCTGCGGCTGCGCTATGCCACGGTGGACCTCACCGACGCGGTCTTCGAGTACCCGCTGAGCGTCGCAACCCACCCCCAAGCCTTCGATTCTCACCTAAGTGTCCCTTGCGACGAGGCGCCACTGACGGGCTTGCAACTCCAGGTTCGGCTGGCCTCGATCAGCGGGACCGACGCCGCGCATCTGGTGCTGAGCGACCTCGACCTGTCCGGGTGCCGGTTCACCGGCACCTTCCACCTTGATCAGATTCGCCTGGAGGGCGATTGCCGCTTCCCCCTCGCTCCGGAAGGCGTCCAGCGCCGCGGGACGCGTCTGGCCAGATGGACGCCGCGCCAGACGCTGGCCGAAGAACACCACTGGCGCGCCTGGCGCGGGGAGCCCGGCTGGACCGCCGACCCCGGCGCGGGAGCGGCGGCAACCGGGCCGGCGGACCTGGCGCGGGTGTACCGGCAGCTCCGCAAGTCGCTGGAAGACGGTAAAAGTGAGCCGGACGCGGCGGACTTCTATTACGGCGAGATGGAGATGCGCCGCCTGGACCGTTCCCGCCCGTCCGGCGAGCGCGGGCTGCTGGCCGCGTACTGGGCTGTGTCTGGTTACGGACTGCGGGCCTCGCGCGCGCTTGGCTGGCTGTTTGCTGCCATGACCGCAACCGTGCTCGCGATCATGCTGTGGGGTTTGCCGGAGGACGACCCCAAACCCCGGAGCACTGGGGTGCTCACCGATCGGCGTATCACCCTGACCACCGACACCCCCGCCCCGGTCAACCCCGGCGGCCCTCTCCGGGAGCGCCTCACCTCCGAGCGGTTCGAAAAGTCCCTGCGGGTGGTGGTCAACTCGGTGGTGTTCCGCTCCTCGGGGCAGAATCTGACCACGGCTGGCACCTACACCGAGATGGCCTCCCGCGTTGCCGAGCCGGTCCTACTCGGTCTCGCCGTCCTCGCCGTCCGCAGCCGCGTCAAGCGGTGACGTCACCACGCCAGACGAGGTGCAAGAGCGGCAGCAGATCCTCCGTTTGTGGCGGTGACACTGTTGTTTGCACCCCTGGTCGGGTCCGCCCATGAGCTTGTGGTCACTGGTGGCTCGTGGTGGCGGTGGCTTCGTCGTACGCGGCGAGGGTGCGGTAGAGGGTGGAGCGGCCGATGCCGAGGTGCGCGGCGATGGCGGTGACGGACTCCTTCGCGTCGCGGCGGCGCAGGGCGACGGCGAGCATGTCGCCGTCGACGGCCGGCGGGCGGCCGCCGTGCTTGCCGTTCGCCGCGGCGGTGTCCAGGCCGACCAGGGTCCGCTCGTGGATGAACTCCCGTTCGACCTCGGCCATCGCGGCGAAGACGACGAAGAGGACCTTGCCGGCGCCGTGCGGGTCGTAGGTGCCGGCAAGGGGCCCGGTGCGGATCTCCAGGCGGTGGCCGCGCTCGGCGAGGTCCTGCGCGCTGGTGATCAGCTCGACCATGTTGCGGCCGAGGCGGTCGAGCATGGTGACGGTGAGGGTGTCTGCCGGGCGCAGGTCGGCGAGGGCGACGTTGTACTCGGGCCGGATCTTCTCCCGGGTGCCGACCTTCTCGACGTAGATGCGTACGCACTCGGCTTCCTTGAGGGCGCGGACCTGTCCGGCGAGGTCCTGGCCCTTGCTGGATACGCGGGCGTAGCCGATCCGGTCGCCGGTGCGCTCCAGCGCGGCGAGCAGCCCGGGTCGGGCTCGGGGCCGGGCTGCCAGGGCCGGCCGGGGCCGCGGGCTGCGGGGATTCGGATCGCGGGGCCGGACTTCAGTCCGGGGATCTTCGCGTACCGGCCGGTGTGGTAGTCGACGGCGACGACGCCGGAGTTGGCCCGGCACGCCGATCCGGGCGCCGCCCCGCAGCGCGGGCACGGTTCGCGCTCGACGAGCTCGGCGCGGGCGATCTCGTCCAGGTCGCCGTTCACGTGTTCCCCTCTCGTCCGTCCGCTCGACACGGCCGTCCCGAATACCCGTCCCGCTTCTCCGCCGCGCCCGCCGGTTTCGGGACGCCTTTCGGGACGTCTCCCGCGCTCCCGCCGCGTCGGCGGGCGACCGTCCCGGAAACGACCGTTTGCGGGACGGGCAAGAGAGGTCAGGTCCTCAGGGGATTCGAGTTGTTCAACGGCGCCCGCCACTGCGCAATCAGCTCCCACGGGCCTGAGTTCGGCGCCTTCGGCTTGTGCATGATCTGTTCCACCATCCCGTCGTCCAGTCCGGACGCGGCCTTGGCATCGGCCATCGACAGGACTCCGGTCCGAGCAGCGGAAGTGACGGAACTCTTTACGTCCTCCAAAAGCCGCCCCAGGTGGTCGGGCAGCCCCCTCAGCGCCGACGGTCTCGCTGCCGCCCTGTCCTGGACCCGCCACCGGACCGACGCCGCCCTCGACCACGCCCGCACCCACCCGGACACCGGCGGCGCGCTCGCCCTGCAGCACGTCCCGCCCAAGGCGTACACCGTCGCTCCGCGCCTCGACGTCCTCGCCCCGCACCAGGTCGACGCCCTCTCGGGACGGAAGAACCCCCGCCCCGGCATCCGCGGCCCGATCCAGCCCGCCGAGGCGGAGGTCCTCCTGCGCGTCTGGGTCGACGGCGGCATCGACACCGGCGACGCCGCCCAGCGTCAGGCTCTCGCCGACCTCGCCGCCGCCGACATGGTCACCCGCGGCGGATCATCGACCGCTTCCACGACAACGTGGCGTACAGCCTGCGGATGCTCTCCGAGCCGCCAGCCCCTACTGACATGGACTCTGCGATCGCACTGTCATAACTCTGCGCATCCCGCTGACATCCACCCTGCGCACGACACTTCGCACCACGGCGGCCGGCTCGCGGCCACCCTCCCACCGGGCCTCACCGGCCCTGCCACCCCGGCCGCAGCCGTCCGGCAGAGTGCACCGAGCCCCGCGGCGGCGGCCCCGGGACCGGCGGCCCGTCCGGGGGCGCATCGTCTGTCGGCCTGAGCCCGTGATTTCAGTGCAGCACACAACCGCTGCAGGAGACACCGGACGTCCTGCGGGCCGCCGGGCCGGCAACGGACAAACGGCGATGCGAGGGCGGTGCCACGAACAACCAGGAAGAAGGGCAGCCGGACTGGAGGGTTGCTTCAGGCGGGACCGAGGGACCGACGAGGGCGACACCTTGCCCCGCATCCGCCCGATGTGGGTGGGGGGCAAGGTGCCGTGCTGTGTTTCGAATAAGCTTGTGGCTTACTTGTCGGCTTTGTCCAGCCGCCAGGCCACCATTCCCGTGGACCCAGGAATCGCCTCGGAGTCGATCCTGATCTTGGCCGCTGAGGCTGTGAGACGCTGGCGAAGCGGGACGCCATCACAGTCCACTTTCTGGCGGACGGGGTCCTTCCCAGCTATGGACAGAACGATCTGTCCCTTCCCGGCGCAGGCGACTGTCAGTCTGTACGAGCGTCCTCGTGTCAGTTCCGGTTCGGTGTGGAATCCGTCGCTGACACGCTCAAGTCCCGCCTCGATGAAAAGCGGATCGGAGTCGCTGACCTCTTCTGTGCCGAGAGCTTCCTGAACCTGCCTACCGAGCCGCTCCTCGGTACGGACGGACGTTCCGGAAGGGTGCTTCTGCTGTTCTGGACTGCTCGCGGGGGCGCTTGGCTCCCTCGGATCGCTGCCCTCGCCCGTGCAGCCTGAGGCCAGGGCAATGACCAGCATGGAAGCGCAGACGGCGAGGGTGGGATGCGAGAGCCGCAGTCGTGGCGTCATGAATTCGTCGCCCAGAATCGCCAACCGATCTCCTCGGTAGGAAGCTTCGCGGTGCCTGAGCCGATCTTCACTCTGCTGCACCGGTCGGAACTGGTTTTGTATTTCACCCAGTTCACCTTGTATCCCCAAGAACCGTACTGCATGTGCCCGTACTTCTTTGCGGGGATTGCGTGTGTGTACGTGTGCCCCACGCTGACCCCTACCTTCCCAACCACCTTGACTCCGTACTCCGCCTTGACCTCGGCGACGAGGACACTGGCACTGGCCGAACCGGTGCCACTGATCTCGACCCCGATCTCGCCCGACTTCTCGACACTGACCCGCATCGATCCGCCCGGTCCGTCCTTGTAGCTGGTGCCGTTCCATGTGGACGGGACGTGGTAGTTCGTCTTGCTGCTCACCTGAACCCATTGTCTGACCGGGTTGTCACAGCGCATTGGCCCGACATCACTGTCGGCCCCTATCTCGGGCAGAGCGCCGAGGGCGCGATCGACGGCGGCTTCGGCTGCTGACTTGCTCGGACCCTCCATCACGCTGGCAGCTGACTCCCGGGTAGCGATCTGGTCGGAAGAGACCGCTTCAGGTGCCACATCAGCCGACTCCTCAATTGCGCCAGCTGCAGTAGCCAGTGTCGCAGTGAGAGCGAAGGCTGTGACTGGAGTGAGTACGTACCGCATCATTGCTTTTCGCACGCAAATTCCCCCTATGTGAGGCAAGTTGACTGGTCAGGTCTGTGCACAACCTATGCAACTTCTGCGATTTCTTCGCGCACTTATCGGACTGTCTGAGCAAGACTTGAGCTTGCGGAGGCGTTGGCCATCAAGGCGACGGGCGCAGGGCGATGGAGAAGGGTTCTGGAGTGCCGAAGCGGATGGCCGCGTGCTTCATAGGCCAGCGCACCGCGCGTCACCCACTGCGACACCTGCGGGCCTCGTCGGCGCTGCCGTCGGTGGTGGCGGTCACGGCCGGGGCGGCGTAGGGCGGAGCGGGTTGCTGCCTGCAGTGTCGCCGTTGGCCGTCAGGCATACCGGTGACCATCCGGGGACTGCTGCGGTCACACCTGCGAAGCGAGGAAGCGGCCGCTCGGTTCCTCGCGGAGGTGTCCTGGGGGATCGGTCGGCCGTATGCGAGCAGGAGGAGGTCCTGTGCGGCGCTGGACAGAGGTGTTCGGGTGCTGAACGACCAGTCGAGGTCGTCGGCGCGGAGTTCGATGCCACTCAGGTCGGCTCCGAAGAACTTGAGGGTCCTGGCGTCGGTGCTCTCGAGGAGGATGCGTACGCGGTCTTCGGGAACCCTGCGGTCGAGGCCGAGCGCGACCGTGATGTCCGGGCCGTGACCAATCCGGGCGGACATCCGAACTCAGAGGTTCTGCCTCCGGAGGGCCGTCTGTCATGGAGAGCACGGGGAGGCGAAGGGGCCCCTCACCACCGGGTGCCGCGTGGCCGTCGGACAGGTGGCTGCACGCGCTGTGCCTCGACCCGTCTCTGACGAGCTGTCGGGCCGTTCTCCTGCCGCTGCCGTGCCCATCCCTGCTGATCGGCGAGGAGACGGTGCGCGCCGGCATCCAGCAGTGCGCGCGGAACATCGGTACGTGCGTGCTTCGCGAGGTTCAGCAGGGCGCCGGCCGCGGCCTGTTCGGCCGTCATCACCTGCGTGTACGCGCCGATCAGATTCTCGACCTGCCGCGGGTGCACGGAGTGGAAGCGCATCTCTCCCGGCAGCCGCTGCGGGCGGTGGTCGACGGAGTCGGTGACCAGAGCGCCCCGGGCCCGACGCACGGCCATCGGGGCGGCCAAGGCGAGCTGCCACCCCGATGCCGGCAGACGGTACAGCGCTGCCGCCAGAGGGCCTTCTCCCCCGGCGTCGGCGAGAATCGCGGTACGGGACCGGGGATCACCGGGCCGCTCCTCCGGCTTCCAGTGCACACCGAACAGCAACTGCCCCACCCGTACGACCACCGTGTGGGAGACGACCGCACCGGGGTGCGGCGTGACCTGGGGCAGCCGGACCACCTTGCCCTGGCGGACGATCTCGTAGCTCGGAGGAGGAAGCCGGGGATGGGCCCGGGGGTCCGCGAGGTCGACCACCCGGTGCCACGCCGTTGCGGCCTGCTGCCACGCCTGCGCCGAGCCCCGCAATGCGCCTGCGGTCTCCTTCAAGGCCGAGGCGACAGCCACGTCCTCGTGGCCCTCGGCGATCCGCAGCAGCACCCTCCCCGACAGCAGCCGTGCCATCGCGGTCCACCGGGACATCTGCTGCAGGTCCGAGCCGCTCAGCCGGTGGCCGGACCGGTCGTGCAGGGTCTCGAAGGCCACCCGCCCCAGCCGCTCGCAGTCCTCGCCGAGGCGTGCGGTCACTTCCCGGGTCGGGCCCGACGGGGATGCCTGGACCGGCTCGGCCGGCAGCGCGAGGGGGAAGGTGGCGATGCCCTCGTCGGCGTCCCACGTTCCCGTCCGTCCGAAGACGCTGCCCTGGTCGAGACAGCCGCGCGCTTCGGCGAAGGCAGCCTCGACACCCGGATCCCGGACCCCTGAGGACAGCGCATGGGCGACCCTCCCCGCCTCCCAGGCGAGTTCGGCCGTGCGGCGGGTGATGTACCCGCGGGCGGCCCTGGTGCCGAGCAGGTAGGCGTACGCAGTCACCGGGACCTGGTCCGGTCCGCGATGGCTCTCGACCAGGTCCCCCACTGCCGCAACGGCCTGCCCGGCACTCGTCAGCTCGTTCGGCAGGGGCATGCCGCCGTCCTCGGCGGAAAGCAGGCGCCGAGCCGTTCGCAGCGCCCCGCGGGCCCTGTCCAACTGCGCGGCCAGGTCAATCTCGACCGGCGACTACGCCTCCTCCGCGCCCGCTTCCAGCCGGTCCCGCATCCGCCCGATGACTTGCTCCAGCTGCAGCGCCGCGGCGGATCGGAACGCCGGATCGGCCGAGGACGGTAACGCCTCGGCTGCCGCACGCAGATGTTCGCCCGCGATGTCGTAGAGATCGCCCAGGGTGGCCATGGCTACCGGTCCCGTACGGCGGCAAGGGCGTCGGCGCCGGATCTCGCATGCCCGGCGGCCCGCTCCAGAACAGCCCGCCCCTCCCCCGACTCCGCCGCTGCCACTCGGTCCAGTGCGGCCTGCACGAGACGTAGCAGCCGGACATGAGGTACGAGAGCGGCCGCTCCCGGAGGCACGAGCGGCAGGTCGTACGGCCGGCCGTGCTCGGGCAGGGGCAGCAACTGGCGGCCTGCCGAACAGGCATGGGCCGCGACCATCGCCTCCAGCTCGTCCCCGCCGCCGTCCCAGGTGACCGCGTCGGCCACGCGCCCGACCAGGTCGAAGGCGTCCCAGGCGGCGGCCAGAACACCGGAGAGCTCGGCCGGCTCCGGAGCCGGCCCGAGAGCAGCCTCCAGCTCCTCGATCGGTGTGGGTGTCGTCATGCGCCTTCCCCCGTGGTCGTCTTGCAGTGATCGTTCCACCGCGTACCGAAGCCGACCAAATGAGCTGTGGACATGAGTTGACCTGTGGACAGCCGGCGCCGTCGGGTTCTGGTAGTGACAGTTCGTCGTTGATCGCCTTGAGCTGCGTCGGCGTCAGCCGCAGATTTCTCCAGCCGGAGATGGTGCCGGCACGCGCCGCCTTCGCCGCCGCTCCCCTCAGGGCCGACTTCTTGCCGGGCGGCCGGACACCACTGCGGGCTCTTGGAGGTGGTGCTGCTCACACCACTCTGGGGGAATCCAGCCATCCTGGCCCCTCAGTCCGCTCAGGACTCCCCGCACCCCTGCCGACTGCGGAATAAGCCGGTTAGGGCGTGCAGGGAAGCAACATCTTGTTTCCCTGCACGCCCTTAGCAACGGACCTACTTGCTGAGGCAACTCGTGGAAGCTGCACCCGACCGGTCCTCTCATCTGGGCCCCTGAAGGCCGGGAAGCACAGTCGTCTGCTCTGAGGCTATGAAAGCTCGCGAAACATACCATCGATCGTAATCCGTTCGGAAGCCGATGTAGAGGCTGGGAACCCGTATCCTGCCTCAGCGTCAGACTCGCGGTAGGAATACTCGCGGTCTGCGTAATATTGTTCGACCGAGTCTCGGGCGGACTCGATTTCCGATCTCATGTCGTCGATTACACCGACTCTGGTTGCCACGCTTTCAACTTCGTCGACCCATTGGTGATCGGAATCGCGATCGTGTTCATTGCCGGACAGGCTATCTAGATCCTGCCGCAGCCCAGAGCAGGCGCTCTCGTGAAACTTTTCGGCAGGGTCGAAATGCCGCCTTAGAGTTGAAGCGTATGATCCAAAGAACTCTTCGAAAGCAATCACATCATCTCTGGTGTATAGCAATTCGCCCCAGCTCTCAAATGCCCATTTCAACTCGTCTTGGACATGATCTGGATCCTCGGCGTAACGCATCATCAACGCGCTATTGAAGAGTCTCCAATCGTCAGGATCCATGTACCCAGAGGCCGTGCTCTTGAGTAGTTCGATCGCCACCGCAATGAGCTCACCGAATGATTTCCCCATCAGTCGATGTGTCGGCTTCAGCGAGTCGAGGAGGGGCCTAATTGTTCGCGTGTACACCCTACGGGATTCGTGCGGATCGGATCTGCTGGCTTCTCTCTCTTCGGCGATCAACTCCATCATTTTCCTGGCAATGGAGATTGAGTGAAGGGTTACGGTATCGGCACAGTGCTGAAATCGGAGCTTTCCGCCATGCCCGGATACTGCGTACCCCAGAAGTGTGCTTACTTGAGTCAGATGTATCGCGTCCCTGATGATGGTCATCAGGTAGTCCGGTTCTTCGTCAAGGAAAGCGAGGGTGAAGTCGCGTACGCTCGGGTTTGCGTAGGCGATCATCGTGACCCCGTTGTCTTTCTCGATGCGGACGAAGGTGCCTTCCAGTACTCGAAGTGCGCTAGTGTAATCCGTTGGCTTCGCACCTTTTTGAACCAAAGCCTTGAGGCCGCCAGAGCTGACGCCATGGATGGGAAATGAGGAAAGTGTAAGCGTTATCCATTGGGCGAGGTCAGACAGTCCGTTATTGAAGACAATTCTCCAAAGGTCCAATGGGTGGTCAAGCGTGTGGTTAAGAGTGCGTGCGAATTCATCCGCTGAAGAGTGAGCCCGCTTGATGACCAGTTCGAGGATCCGCGGGGAGAAGTTCTTGTGGTTTACGACTGCCCAGTAGGATGAATTTTCCACGTACTCTCTGACAACCTCTCGTGAGAGAGTGGAGAAGTAGATGTGGTTGTACAGCATGCGCGCCCGCTGGATTGGCCCGTAGTCAGCTATATTGATTACACACTCGACCACTCGAAAGTCGGCTTGCGCGATGGGCTCGCTGATCAGTCGAGTTTGCTGAAGGATCTGGGATCTCGTTGTCATGACAAGTCGCTTGTCTGGGTTCCGTGCCACACGGTCCATCAGGCGGATTATCCAACTGTCCTTCGTGCGTCTTTCGCTGATGTCCGTCTGTCCGAGGAAATCGTCATACAGAAAAACCTGTTTGCGGCCAGACTTATATGCGCTCCATGCGTCATCAACGTCGGTTCCCACCGACACGATTTGCCACCCGTCGTACCAGTGCCTCAGGGCGAGCATTTCGGCAAGCATGCTCTTTCCGACTCCGGGTGAACCCGTTAGGACGACGACATGCTTCTCGTTGAGTAGTTCGTGCGCTGATTTGTAGCTGCTGGTGGGAACGTACAGCTTGACTCGGTCCCTGATATCCTCAAGCAATGCCTCGCTGCGCTCCCAGATACCGCTTTGAACAATGCGTTCCAGGATCGTCGTCGAGGCGAGCCAAAGCTTGAAATGTTGCTGCTCCACCCTGGGGTGCCGCGTGATTAGGTCATTAATGTCGACTTGGGAAATTATGTCAGCGGTGTCGGAAAGCCATGGGTAGAGATCCTCTGCGAGGGTGTCTTTCTGGGTTCTGCTCAAGGTTTGAGATGTGACGAAGAGATAGCGGTCGGGTTTCTCTTTGTCCATCTTTGGGACTTCGCGGCGCGCCGACGCGCGGAGATCTTTGAACGACGAGCCGAGATAGTGCTTGCACTGGACGATGACCTTCCCCTCTAGTGCTTTCGCCCGTAGGTCAATGCCTCCGTCGCGGCCACGCCCGAATGCCTCCAAGCGCCAGTGGTACTCGGCTGCGAGGAGATCACGAATCAGGATCTCGAAGTCGTTGGGCGAGAGGGTGCGGAAGTCGTAGTCGGCCAAACCGTGTGCTCCAGAAGAGTGATTGGGCCATCAGCTCGCACGCTGAGACGGGGCCTCAACTTTACCGGCTAGAGGTCGCCCGGCTCGGTGTTTCGGAAGAGGTCGGCCGGCTTGACCCCAAGGGCCTGGGCGAGTGCGGGGATGCGGTCGACGGAAACGCTGTGAACCGCCGCTTCGACCTCGGCGTAGAAGGACCGGTTCTGCTCCTCCACTACCTGCATATGGACCTCAACCGCTGGGGATTCGTGCCCGCCGAGGAGTGCCTGCTCGGCGTCCTCGCCTCAGCCAACTAACGTGCCTCACTCGGTAGTTCTCCATCAAGCATCCACTTGCCAACTTGGAAAGTGGATGTCAAGGTGGCAATGAATACGGCACAGCAGCACCACGGCGAGACCTCAGCGGTATCCGATGAGAGGCAGACGCGGAATGGCTGAACACAACCCGTCCCATGACGCAGCAATCCTGCTCGAGAACGTCACCAAGCGTTACCCGGGCCCAAATGGGGATGTCGTCGCCATGCGGGGTGTCGACTTGTCCGTGCAACGGGGAGAGATCTTCGGACTGCTCGGCCCCAACGGAGCGGGCAAGACCACCACCATTGAGACGCTGGTCGGCCTACGTCGTCCTACCGCGGGCAGGATCCGGGTCCTTGGGTACGACCCCATGGAACAGCGCGACGAATTACGCAAGCACGTTGCGATCCAGCCGCAGCAGGCCGCCGTGTTCGAGCAACAGACGGTGGTGGAGCTGCTGCGGGTCTGGGCTTCCTTCTACCCCGACCCCGACACCCCCGACGCCGTCATCGAGAGGATGGGCCTGACGGGCTCGCGCGACGTCCGGGTGGCAAAACTCTCGGGCGGCCAGCGCCAGCGTTTGCTCGTGGGTACGGCGCTCATCTCCCGCCCGCGCCTGCTGGTGCTCGACGAGCCGTCGACCGGCATGGATCCCAACGCCCGGCAGGAGCTGTGGGACGCGGTCCGCGATCACCGCAGTGCCGGTGGCACCGTACTGCTGTCGACGCATTCCATGGAGGAGGCCGAGACGCTCTGCGACCGGGTGGCTGTGCTGCATAAGGGCGCGATCGCCGCCTGCGGCGCTCCCCAGGACCTCATCGCGGCCCACGCGCCTGAACGCGAGCTGCACTTCACCGTTCCTGCCGGCACCGACCTGGGACAGCTGCGCGACACGGTGGGCGTGTCCCACATCGAAAGCCACGATGCCGGCAGCGAAACACGGGTGGTGGCGCGAACGAGAGACTCCGACGCGGCGTTCACGCTGCTTGCCGGCCCGCTCGGCGCTCGGCGGATCCAGATCAAGGAAGCCGGCCTGGAGACGGTGTTCCGCCTCCTCACCGGGGTCTTCTTCCACAAGGCGGCCGTCGGAACGGAAGCGGACGAGGCCGGCCTCGGGAAGGAGCCCAGAAAGACGGAAGGCGTAGACGCATGATCTCTCCAGCCTCTCGTGAACTCGCGCTGCTGCACGCGCGCGAACTCACACGCGACCCGAAGTACTTCTACTTCGCCTTCTTCTTCCCCTTCGGCATGCTTGCCATCTTTCTCGGTATCGGCTCGGTCGTGCCGCAGGAGTCCGGGGCACCGGACTTTCTCCAGCTCGTCTTCCCGATGACGATCTTCCTGGCCGTCACCAGCGCGGCGCTGACCGTCACTGCGGGCCCGCTGGCAAACCTGCGCGCCAAGGGCACGCTCCGGTTGCTCGGCACTACCCCCGTGGGCCGGGCACGGCTGGTGTTCACACACATGTTCGCCAGGATCCTCATGGTCACCGCCCAGACGATCGTCCTGCTGGCGCTGGCGGTCACCCTCGGCAAGGTGGAGCCGAGCCGGCTTCCTGCTCTCTTCGGGATCGCGCTGCTCGGCCTGACCATGTTCGGGGGATCGGCTACCTGATCGGCGGCCGTCTGGCCTCTCCGGACACCGCCACCAACGTGGGTACGCTCGTCCAGCTCGCGGCGCTGTTCCTGAGCGGCCTCGCGTTCCCGGTCGAGTTCATGCCCGATGCCGTCCGTACCACGCTGGGCCTGCTGCCCACGTCCTTCTTCGCGGACCTGATGCTCACACAGATGTCGCAGGGCGACCCGGTCCACCCCGCATGGCTCTCGATCCTGGTCGTCGCCGCCACTGCGGTCGTGGCCGTCTCCGTCGCCGTCCGCACATTCAAGTGGGACCAAGGGGAAACGCGATAGGCACGAGCATCCAGACCGTACCCTCCACTCTCACACACCAGGGAAGGCTCCATGATGAACAAGAAGGAAGCGCGTGAAGCCCTTGCTTCTGCAGATGCGCTGGCTTCGCAGATGCGCCGGGGAACCCGGCAGCACAACCGCCTGGTTTTCCTTCTGGGCCTCGTGATGATGGTGATGACAGCCGTCTACGGGCTGATGATCCAGCCCTCTGTGCGCTATGCCGTCCCGGTCGTACTGCTGATTCCCTTCTTCATCCTGGTGATCTACACGGCGACGCGTCCGGTCCTCCCGCGCCACTACCGTGCGCTGTACGCCGTCATCACGGCAACAGGAGCGGGTATCTACTCGCTCACCGTCACCCTCGGCACGACCTACTTCTCCGGCGAACCGCTGTGGTGGATCCCGGGGGCCGTCCTCTGCGCCGTGCCGTTCTTCCTGGTCGGCATGCTGGACCGCAAGGCCGTTCGCGCCGCAGAGGGCAGGCCGTGACGCACCCGCGCAAATCTCTCGACAGCGTCATCCACGCACCGGTGCGCTTCTCCATCGCTGCTGCGCTGGCCTCGGTCGACGAGGCCGACTTCAAGACTCTCCGCAACATCATCGAGATCACGGACTCGGCCCTGTCCAAACAGATCTCCTTGCTGGAACAAGCCGGCTACGTGAAAGTCCGCAAAGCCTTCGTCGGCAAGCGCGCCCGCACCTGGCTCTCCCTGACCGGCAAGGGCCGCACCGCCCTCGGCCGTCACCTGAACGCCCTCCGTGAGATCGCAGCCTGGGACTCCCAGGCAAGCCCAGGAGACGAATCCGAGACTTGAGCGACGTCGTGTGCCAGACGGCCCTGGCATCCGCACGCCCGCTGTTTCCGGCCTCGGTACCGGTGGGCTCGCGTGTTCAACTGTCACCAATTCTCTGAGTGGTCCAGCCCTGGTGGTGCTTCAGGCCCCTCCCGCCGACGGCGAGCCGTCAGCCGTCCACCAGGGACGACGAGGGCTTTGCCGCTGGTTTTCGTTCCGATGTTCCTCGCCCCCGCCATGACGGCAGGTGACCGTCTCGGGGAACAGGTCGCCGGACGGGACGTGTCCAGCGCACCCCGGGCCGGTGCGTCCCACGATCACCAACGTTGTCCCGAGTTGATCAGTGTTACGGCCCGATCTTGCCGAACACGTCGGCAGGATCGGGCACCCGCCCGGCAGTCACTGGGGCGTCAACACAGCGTGGCCCGGTTCAACGTCCGACGAACCTCCGCGATCACCGCCGCGTCCTCCGGACGATCGGCAACCGTCAGAGCCCGGTAGACCTCGGCAAGCTCGCTGGTGCCGTGCTGATCGCCCTGGTCGAGAAGCAGCTGGCCGACGTGGAATCGGACGTCTAGCAGCAGGCGGTCATCAGGTGGCCGGCATGGTCGCAGTGCATCCGCGAGGGCCAGGAGGCCCTTCAGAGCCTCTTCTTGATACCCGAGAAGTGTCTGGCAGCGCGCAAGCCCGAAACGGCACCGTGCGGCGTTATCGGCGTGTTCCGGGCCAAGACCTGCCAGATCTTGTACGAGGCCAGCGAACCTGGGCGTGGCATGAACGATCAGGCCTTCGTCGAAGAGAGCTTGCGCCTGCGTGATCCGCACGCGGATAGGGAGAGGACCGGCTGTCAATCCCCTCGTTCTGTGGAGATCTTCTATGCGGCCAGCCCCAAGGCGGAGTTGGCTCGGTGGTCGTGTTCGTAGTCGATCGGGCTGTGGTATCCGCACACGCTGTGTAGTCGGTGGGTGTTGTAGAAGCCGGTGATCCAGGCGGCGATCCTCAGCCGGGCCTCGGCCCGGGTAGCGAAGGTGTGCCGGTAGACGTACTCAACCTTGAGCACGCTGTTGAACGCCTCGCTGACGGCGTTGTCGAAACATGACCCGACCCGGCCCATGGACTGCGTCACGCCCAGGCGCCGGCAGGCGCGCTTGAACCGCCGGGACACATATTCGCTGCCGCGATCCGAGTGGAAGAGCACGCCCTTCACGTCGCCACCGCGGGTGGCGGCAGCCATGTTCATGGACGCGACGACGAGCTCGGCGTCGTGTCGTTCGCCCATCGCATAGCCGAGCAGGCGCCGCGAGAACAGATCGATCACGGTGGCCAGATACAGCTTGCCCTCACCGGTGACGATCTCCGTCATGTCGCCGGCCCACACCTGGTCGGGTGCGTCCGCGGTGAAGTCCCGGCGCACGAAGTCCGGAGCCGCGGCCCGTTTGCCGGGCCTGGTCAGCCCGCGGCGCCGACGGATCTTGCGTCCGGCCAGGCCGAGCTCGGCCATGATCTTGGCGACGGTGTTCACCGAGACGCGCCATCCTTCCCGCAGGAGCCTGATCCAGACCTTCGGTGAGCCATAGGTGCCGCCCGAGCCCTCGAAGATCTGCTTGATGGCCTCGGCCAGCTTCCCGCGCCGGACCTCGCGGGTTGTCATGGGCTTGCCGCGCCACTTGTAGAACCAGGACTCCGACACCCCAAGAACCCGGCAGGCCAGGCGGTGCGGGACGTGGTGCTCGGCCCTCTGGTTACCGATGAACGCGGCCAGTGCCGCGGGATCGGACTCGGTCATTTCACCCAGAGGGCCATGCATCGCTTGAAGACATCACGCTCCATCTCCAGCTCCCGGATGCGCTTGTTCTTCTCGCCCATCTCCCGCCGCAGCCGCTCCAGTTCCGCGCGCTCGCTCTCCCGCACCCGCCCGCCACTCTCCGCGGCCGCGGGCCGGTCGGACGATGCCGACCCGTTGCGGCGCCACCGCGAGACCCAGCTGTGCAGCGTGCCCGGATGGACACCGAGCTCCTCAGCGACCTGCGGGATCGGCTTCCCCGTCTCGATCACGATGCGTACAGCACCCTCACGGAACTCGGCGTCGTACGTCCGCTTGTCGGTTCCCATGAACCTCAACTTCCCCTGCAATCACGGACTCCACGCTACGAGGGGAGGGACATGCAAGTGATCACCTGAGAAGCGAACCGGGCTTTCACTTCCTACCCGCTGAGTTGGTGCAGAGAAGGTCCAGCTCCATCAGCGCGGTGCCGGGGCCGGAGGCGTCCTGGACGGCCTTGGGGTACTCGGTGTCCTCGCCGCCGGCCTTGCGGACGACGGTGGCGTGCTTGATGTAGCCGCTCTTGCCTGCCTTGTTCGCGAGCCAGAGCAACGGTTCGCGCCTGTCCAGGATTCCGTGGGTGATCGCGTTGATCGCGGCGCCGGTGAGCAGGGCGCTGGCGGGGACGCGGTAGCCGAGGGTGCGGGTGACTGCGAGGGTGGAAGCGAGCTGGATGGCGCTGTAGCTGGCGACGTGTCGGCTCACCGAGCGGCGGCCGTAGGCGCTGGCGGTGCAGGTGCGGCTGCCAGGCCAGCGCCCGGGCTCAGAGCGGGCGCCCGTGCCTTTGGGATCGTGAATGTCTGCGTAGGTGTCGGTGAGGCGGGATTGGATTCGGGTGACGAGGTCGAGGTCGGCGTACCAGCGGCCCGCGCGGTCGACTTCGCCGACTCTTTCGCCGTCGGGGTGGTGGCCGCCGTGGAGCGCCTGGCGGTGGTGGGTGCGCTCGGCGGTGAGGGCGGCGGGGGTGTGGGTGAGGGGGCTGGTGGTCCGACAGACTGGGCAGCGGTAGAGGTAGCGGCGCAAGGGGTGGTCTCCTGACCTTCGGAGCAGGGCGCCGCACCCCCGCCGATCGCGCCCTGGGGGCGTTCGTGGGCCGGATCGGGGGTGTGCGGTGGTTGATTGGATTGATTGATTTTCGCTGGTCAGCATTGGTTTTCTGATCGGTTGGCGATCGGCTGCTGATCGGCTGAGGTCTGCCGATCAGCGCCAATCGGCAGCCGATCGAAATCCAATGGAAAGCCGATCAGGATCCGGTCGGCGGATGCCCTACTCGCTCTCGCCCAGGGCCTGCTGGATGGCTTCGAGGTAGTAGCCGCGGGGCTGCCCGTCGAGCTCGGTGATGCGCTCGGAGGAGAGGTCCACGCCCGCGTCGCGCAGCGCGCGGGAGAGGGCTTTGCCGAGCTCCCGCAGACGGCTGCGGTCGTCGCGGTCGTCCCACTTCGCCCATTGCCCGGGGTCGTCCTCGCGGAGATGACCGTGGAGCTGGTCCATGGTCAGGTAATTCGGTTCGCTTTCGTGAACGAAGGCGTCGCGGATTGCCTGCAGGATTGGGGGCAGGTCGGCCGGATCGTCGTCCTCCGGCTCGTCCTCGTGGTCGTCGGGTTCGGCAACCATGGCGAGGAGGTCGGGCCACGGTACGTAGTGCAGGTACTCCTCTTCCTCGTCGGCGAACTTGAGACCGGGCGGGTTCGGGGCCTTGAGTGCGGCGTCGATCGATGCCTGGTCGACGTCGACGAGACCGGCGGTGAGGCGTTCGGCAGCGCGTCGGCCGCCCTCGTCGTCGGGGATGTAGTGCCACTTGTGGAGCATCGGGTCCTCGGACAGGCCCGGCGCTCCGACGATGTAGGTCTGGGCGCAGTGGTTGAGCTCCTTGCCGGACTTCGGGTGGAGCCGGTGCGGCAGGTAGCCGAAGTCGGCCGCGCCGCTGCCGAGGGCGCCGGTGGTGTCGACGTCCCGGCACGCGCCGATGATCTTGAGTGCGGGGTGCTGGGCGATGTTGCTGCCCAGGAGCTCCTTGGTGGAGCCCTGGGCAGCGAAGATCACCCAGACGCCTTCCTTCCGGCCGACCAGCATCAGCTCGGCGATGATCTGCTTGCTGCGCTTGGTGAGCTTGGGAAACTCGTCGACGAAGACGATGACCGCCGGGTGCTCCCGAGTGCATTCCCAGGCGTCGCCCATGCCGAGCTTGCGGCGAATCCGGGCGCGGCCGGCGGCGAGCCGGTAGAGCGAGAGCAGGATGAACTCGATCTGGATCGGACCCGTGGCGGTGAGTTTCACCGCGTCGGTGAACTGCCCCGGCCCGTCGCCGGACGGGTCGAGGAACACAGTGGTCGCGTTGTGGGCGGCGGTGGTCCAGTCGAGCAGATCCCGCATGATGGTGGACTTGCCTCCGCCGGAGCGGGCGATGATCTCGCCCATCAGCTCGGCGAGGGAGAAGGACAGATCGGTTCCGTCCGCGCTCATCCCGAAGACACCGGCCTGGGTGACGTCGACCGAGTGCGGTGCCCGGTACGGGGGCGGTTTCATCTCGCCGAACAGGTCGCCGGTGACCACGCGCAGCAGGGCCTCGGCGGTGCGCTTGCGGTTGGGCTGGAGAATCACGTCCCCGTCACCGACGTCGAACCGGGTCTCCAGGTCCCCGAGCTTGTCAGCGATGACGCCCGGGGTTCCCTCGGACACCCGCGCCACCGACTCCCATCCCCACGAGTACGAGACAGCGTCGCCGACGTGCGCGACCGGAACGCGTTCGGCGAGCAGGGCCCGCCGGACGCACTCGGTGGCCATGGCCGGCGTGGTCGCCTCGTGGATGGTGAACGGCTTGCCGGTGTCGCCGGGAGTCTGCGTTCCCGGAGCGGCCGCACCAGCCTGCCCGGCCGACGACGACTGGTCCGTGCCGGTCGTGCCGGCAAGGTGGCCGGTGCCGAGTTCGTAGGCGAGCGGGGGGACTTCAGGGAGCTCGCGGCGCCAGCCGGGGAACCGGCCCTTGGCCCACGCAGTCGTCGTGATCCCGGACGCGGTAAGGACGGGGAGCAGGGCGCCGCCGATACGGATCTCGGCCCAGCCGATAGCCAGCCCGAGGGCTGCGGTGGCTGCCCAGCGGCGTGTGGCGGTCCGGTGGCGGTGACGCCTCAAGTCCGCCTCCGCAGGCTCCAGATGGGCTGTGTAGGGCCTCTGGGAGGCCTCTGTGGCCTGCTTCCGCCACCCCGCCGCTTCCTTCCGCAGCGAGGCAGCCTGCCGCCGCAGGGCAGTGGCCTGCTTGCCAGCGTCCTCGGGATCGGCAGAGGCGGCGGCGAGCAACTGCCCGGCCTGGCGGTCGAGCTTGTCGGCCTGTTTCGCCAGCCCGGCCGCCTTCTCCTCCAGGTTCTTCGCCTCGGACTGCTGGCGGGACGTCCAGGTGCTGTAGCGGTGGTTGAGGAGCCCGGCGCGCAGGTGGGCGGGGGTTTCGTCGGAGGCGTTGAGCCATGCGGCGCGCTCGGCACGCAAGACCTTCGCGCCCGTACGGACCGCGGTGATCTCCCTGCGTGCCAGGGCGATCATGCCTGCGGTCAGGCGGGACGCTGCACCGTGTGCGGCACTGCTCTTGCCCTCGCTGGTCCTGGCGTTGTTGGTGGTGTCGGCGGTCGGTGCGTCGTGGGTGGGTCCGGGCTGGTCGTCGGTGAGGAACTCGCCTTCCGTTTCGAGGTCGAGGACGAAGGGTTCGGGCAGGGTGGTCAAGGGGGTTCCTCCATGCGGAATGGGTGGGCGGGTCCGGGCGGTGACGGCCGTCCGCGCACCACGGCCGCACGCGGCACGAAGGGCGCCGGGTGCGGTGCGGGGACGGCCGATAGCGTTCGGGCACAAAAAAAGGGGGCTGCTGGTCAGGCGATGGAGCCGACCAGGGAAGCGCCCAGGTCGTTGGCCATGGGGATGACGAACGCGGCGAACCAGCCGCCGAGGGTCGCGGACAGGCCGAGGAGGATTCCGGCGAAGATGCCCTGTCCCATCTCCGGCTTGACGCTGTCGGGGATCGCCTTCCAGCCGCCGAGGATCACCACGGTGATCAGCAGCAGGATCAGGTTGCCCATGCCGGTCAGCTCAACGACGTTGCTGCGGGCGGCGAGGGTGGTCTCCCCGCCGGTGGCGCCCCACATGGCCAGTGACCCGACGCCGTTGCCGAGCCAGGTGAAGAGGCCGGTCATGAAGCCGATCAGCCCGCTGGTGGTGGCGGTGGCCAGGCCGCCGTAGCTGATGCCCGCGAGCAGCGGGATCAGTTCCGTGGCGTCCCGCAGGATCTGTCCGCGGTTTTTGATGTGGGCGATCGCGAATCGCGCGACGTGCCAGGTCGGGATCGCGAGACCGATGAAGAGGCCGCCGATCGTCAGCGTGCCAGTGGGAATGTTCATGGGTGGTGACCTCCGGGCCACGTGAAAGGGAGGAAACAGCGGTTACTGGAAGGGCAGGGCGGCGACGATCTGGTCGCCGAGACGGTTGACGGCGGGGATGAGGGTGAGGGCGGCCAGGCCGGACACCGCACCGATCAGCCCAGCCGCCGAACCGACCAGGGCACCGGCCGCGATCCGGGCGCGCAGATAGTTGTCGCAGCAGCGCCAGACGAATACGAGGACGGCCAGGAGCGCGGTCGTGGCGACGGCGCCGCCGGGGCTCATGCCGGACGGCGCGGTCTGGGGCAGCAGCCAGTTGCCGCCCTTGCCCGAGACCGCGTTGCCCAGGGGGTTGGTGACGCTGGTGACGGTGCGGCGGGCGGCCCAGCCGAGCAGGCCGCCGGAGCACAGGGCGCTGAGCAAACCGATCAGCAGGCCACCCGTGATGGCGGCCGCCGACGGCATCTCGCGCCCGCCCCGCCACCACCGCACGAACGTGAACACCAGGACCGCGGCCGCCAGGGCAAGGCCACCGAGGGACAGCTGAGCCGGGGTCACGCTCACGGCAGCACCGCCACGACAGACGGCATGAGGCTGCCCAGGTGCCCGAGCAGGCCCCCGGTGCCGAGCAGGGTGATGACGCTCATGACCACACCCCGGTGAGGAGGTAGCCGTACAGGTACAGGCCGGCCGGAGTGACCACGCTGGACGCGAGGAGATTGAAGGTCAGAACCCGCACCAGCCAGGACCGGATGCGGTTGTACGGGTTGCTGCGCAGCTCCAGGAGTCCGGCGACGGCCAGGGCGGCCATCATCACCCCGGGCTCGTCCCCGAAGACGTGGAAGACCTTGCCGGACGCCGGGAGCAGGAGCAGGCCGGCGACGAGGGCGGTGCCGTTCCGTACCGGGCTGAGCCGGGAGACGCTGAACCGGGGCGGGCGGTCCTGCTGTGCGGGCTGGGTGGGGTAGTAGTGGTGGTGATGCACGGGTGCGGGTGCGGGTGCGGGGGGCGCCATCACACCGCCCCCGTTCCGGGGCGGCGGAGGGCCGACCGGAGGCCTGGCCGGGGGGCCGGCCGGGGGCGGAGTGGGCGGAGTCCTGCGCCGGGGCGGCGGGACCGGCTCCGGGCTCGCGGACGGCGGAGCGGGCGGCGCGGATGGCGGCGGAGGGGGCGTTGCGCCTCTGTCGGTGCGCTCGCCGGACAGCTCGACGGTGGTCGGCTCGATCGGCTGGTCGCGACGGATGTGCGTGGTGTCGGTCATCGCCGGGCCTCTGCCTCATCGGGGCTGGTCACGGCGTCGGTGCTGCCGTGCTGGTCGTGGTGGAGCCAGGCCCGCACCTGCAACTCGGCCGGGTCCGCGGCGGTCGGGTCGGTGGGTGCGGGGGTGGGGGTGGTGGTGGGCTGGAACCCGTCGGGCAGCCGCGGCAGCACCGTGGCGGGATGCGGGGCGGCGAGGAGCGGGCCGGGCAGGCGGGTGACGGTGAGCGGGGTCTCGGCGAGGCGCCTCAGGTGGTTCAGGCGGCGCGGACGGCGGATATGCAGGCAGGCGAACAGCACGAGCGCTCCAAGGAGATGAGGCCGTAGGGCCGCACCGGATGCCGGTGCGGCCCTACGGGAATGCGCGGATAGGTTGTGGTGCGGGCTGGTCAGCGGGAGCGCCGCCACCAGCCGCCGCCGTCCTGGCGGGCGCGCTCGGAGGCCTCCCACGCCTGGCCCTGCCGGTCCGCCTTCGCCGCGTTGCGGTGGTGGCTCTCGCGGCGCTTGCGGGCCGCCTTGTCGCTCGCGGACTCGCCGCCGTACTGCCGTGCGAGGTCCCGGTCGTTGCCGACCAGGCCGAAAAAGGCCATGGTGAACACACTCCTGACTGGTGGTTGGGGGTAAAGGGCCGCCCCTGGCCAGGCCCTGGAAAGCGGGCCGGGAGCGGCGCGGTCCGCCGGTCTTGCCGGCGGACCGTGTGCTGATGGCGGTGCTCGCCGGGTCTGCGAAGCCGTGGCTCCGCTCGCCGGGTCGCTCACCGGGTCTGCGCCGGGTCGACTGCGTGCTGCTTCCGGCAGTCGCAGCGAGGGCCAGCCCGCACGGATGCGGGCTGGCCCTCACTGGTGATGCCGGACGGTGGTCAGGCGCTCGTGTCCTCGGACTCCTCCTCGTCCTCGAAGGTCTCCCCGCCGCCGTCCTCCTGGGCCAGCAGGGAACCGAACGCGATGCGCACCCGCGCCTCACTGCCGACGAAGCCAGCGCGGCGGAACGCGTCGCGGGCCTGCCGGTAGGAGCGCGGCGGGTCATCCGCGTAGCGCAGGTGCCGCAGGACCACGTCGAGCTGCTCGTCGGTCAGCGGCCGGCCGGGCTCGGGGACCGGCACACCCGACACGGCCGCGAGGTCGGCGAGCGTGACGGTAGGTGTGCCGGTCGGGTGTGCCGGTGTGCCGGACGGCGGCACACCCGGCGTGCCGGTTCCGGTCGGCAGCGCGTTGACCTGCGTGCCGCTGCCGTGCCGGTCGCCGTCGGGTGTGCTGGGCAGTGCCGGGGCGACCGCCGACCACTGTCCGAGCTCCGGCAACCCGATCGCCGCCACGGACGCCGGCAGAACCTTCTCGGCAACCGTGGCCGCGGTGGTCTCGGCCTGGCCGTGCAGCTCCTTGGTCATCGTGTGCTGCGCCTTGAGGACGCCCTTGCGGTAGGCGGTCTCGGCCTTGGCCACCTTCTCCTCCAGGGCGGTGGCCAGCTCCAGGAGCTCGATGCGGTGCGCGGCCTCCGCCTCCATCTCCTCCAGCTTGTCCGCCACCGTCTGCCGCTTGGACTCCAGGGACTGCCGCGTCCCGGCAGACACCCGCCGGCCGAGCGACGGGAGGGCGATCCACCACGCGAGCTTGGTGAAGACGATCGCGATCGGCGTGAGGACCACGGCCAGGTCGATGCCCGGCTGGGACCGGGACAGGATCAGGTCGGCCGTAGGGATGGCCGCGTTGACGACCGTGAGAGCCAGCCCGGCGTACTGCACCCGCCAGGCCCGGCGGCGGTTGTTCCCAGCCAGGATCTCCGTGGCCTGGAATACCACCCACAGAGCGTCCAGCGCGCCCACGGTCGGCACGGCCCACCCGCCGAAGCGGGGTTCGAGAATGTCGTAGGACACGGCCACGCTCAGGACGGCCACGCCCAGCGTGACCACCCCCAGGACGGCGAGCACGACCCCGCGCGCGGTGATCCTCCCGCCCCAGCCCTTGCTGTTCTCCTTCACCGGTTTCTCCCTTCTGGTATGTGTGATCGCGGCCGGTATCAGGCGGCCGTTCCGGAGAGACGCCCGACCTTGGTGACGTGGGCGTCCTGCTGCTCGATGAGGCGACGGACCTGCTCCTCCAGCGGGGCGTAGTTCTCGCAGGTGCCGTAGTAGCTCTGGCGGTAGCGGTCGGTGGAGGCGATGACCCAGTCCTTGGCCTCGGGGTATCCGGCCGCCGTCAGGGCGGCGTTGTGCCTCAGGTCGGCGTACAGGTGCTTGTCGTGGACCTCGGCGATCTCCTCGGCCCGCTGGTCGAAGGCGTGCGCGGCGGCCTTGGTGCGGTCCTGCGCGTCGACCAGGCGGGAGACCGCGGGCGCCCATTCCTGGGCGGCTTCCGGGGCGCGGAGGTAGCCGTACGCCGCATCCAGGGCCTTGGCCTCGTGCTGGTACGTCTTCCACAGAGCCGGGGCGTCCCGGACCACGTCCTTGAGGTCCGCGACGTAGGCGGCGTCCCGCCACTTCTGCTGGGCCTGCTCGTAGACCTGGGACAGGACCGTCCAGGCCTTCTCCCGGAGCTGGTGCTCGGCCTCGTCCTCCGACTCACTGACGTAGCGGAGCTTGGGGTCGGTGTGGGTGGCGGGCTCGCACGGCTCCTGCTCCCGGCCCGTGAACCGCTCGAACTCGAACCGGAGCCAGTGGGAGGAGGTGTCGACCTTCGTCAGTTCCTTCGGGAGGTACGGCTGGAGACGAGCGAAGATCTCCTTCAGCTCGTCGGAGGAGATCTGGAAGGTGGAACCGAGCATGATCAGTTTCCTTTCGGAGAGTGAGGCCGGTGGTCAGGTGTTCGGAGTGGTCAGGCGCCGGGTGTGTCCGCGGCGGACGAGTCCGGCGTTGAGGTAGTCGACGGCTTCGCCTTCGTCGATACGGAACTGGTATCGGCCGAAGGCGAGGGCGATCAGGTCGCCGGCAGCGAGCGCCTCGGTGTCCTGTCCGAAGATCAGGGAGTCAGCGGCGCGCATCAGGCGGGCGTGGCGCAGGCTGGTACGAAAGTTCTTGAGCATCAGGTCGGTGCCCTTCCTGGTCGTAGTCGTCCGGGCTGCCCGGGCTCCCCTCACCGCCCACCCCTGCCGCCGCGATTTCGGCGGTCCGGGGCGGGCGGATCAGGCAAGGCAGGCCGTCAGCCGCGGGGAAGTTCCGGGCGCCGGGACGCGGTCGCGGTCTGCGCGGTGAGCCAGGCGACGGCTGCCGGGGCCATGTCGGCCGCGCCCGTGTCGGTGCCGAGCGGGGCGGTGTCGATGTCCCGCATCGCGTCGGCCGGCGGCAGCAGCCGCATGTACGGGGAGCGGGCCAGCTTGATCAGGCCGCCGGTGCTGTCCAGGCGGGCCAGGGTGTAGCGGATCTCGCCGCTGGCGAAGGGGACGACCCCGTCGACCCGGCAGACCACCGTGTGGCCCGCCTTGCCGAGCCAGAACTTCTCGGGGTCGCGGTAGAGGACGTAGTCGTCGCACCGGTACGTAACCGGCGCGGCCACCCTGGATACGGAAGAGCTGGCGTTCATTTGTCTCCTTCGGATCGGCTCGGGCCTGTGCCCGGAGCGGGGCTTCGCAAAAGGCTGGTTGCCCGTCGGGCGGGCAGCCGGCCAGGGAAAGAAGCACGGGACGGACAGCGAATTCGCCGCCCGTCCCGTGTCACGGGTCAGCGCGAGCGCAGACCACGGAGGTAGGCGTCCTGAAGGTCGGCGAACCGCTGGTACAGCGGGGCCCCAGTGGAGCAGTGCTGCTCGGATCGGCAGGGCTCGCAGGTCTCGTAGTCGGCGCGCCAGGTTTCGCGTGCGTGCTGGTAGCGAATGTGCAGGTCGTCAGCCACGGTGAATGGCCTGGGAGTTACGCATGTGGGGTGGAGCCTGCCGGCGGGGTTGTGGTGCGGGATGGATGTCAGTAACGGGGTGGCCGGCGTCCCATGCCGTGGCGGCCGCCGTGACAGCGGCCGCGAGCAGGGCGAGGGTGATCGGGTGGGCCAGGCCACATACGAGCCGCCCGGACCGCGCGGTGCTGAGCGGTCCGGGCGGCTCGTATGTGATGCACCGGGAGTTACTTGCCGCCGCCCCCGCACTGGCAGGGCTCGTGCACCACGGTCTGGTACGGCTTGCCGTCGGCACCTACGTGATTGACCGTCACCAGGCGCGGCGGGTGTCCGCAGCTGCTCATCGGGCCACCGCCGTCCGGGCAGAGACCGCGGCCGTCGGGGCGGGCGCGAAGCCGGGCGGGCAATTGCTGGGGTCGCACTTCCACCGGGTGCACAACGGGCAGACGTCGTTCATCGACGGCCGGTGCAGGACGAGCACGGGCTGGCGCACGTACCCGGGCGCCATCTCGGCGAGCGAGCGGCGTGCGTGGCGGCCGGCGGACCGGGCGCGGTGGTCGCCGCCGGCCATCAGCTGGCGGACGAGCCGGTGGAACGAAGTGTCGGTCTCGTCTCGCTCGTAGCCGCTGCCGTTGTGCCCGCTGCCGTCGTCCTCGCGGCCGATCTCACGGCCGACCTCGTCAGCCTCTCCGGCGCGGAGTGCGGGGGCGGTGCCCGTGCTACCGACATGGGTGGGCGTGAAGGTCATAATGCTCATGCGGATCAGGTCTCCTTGCTCGGAGGATCCGTGCTGGCCCCCGGCACGTATGGCGTGTGGAGCGCCGTGTCGGGGGTCGCCCCGTTCCGGGGCTGCGCACAGTGGGGTTGTCCTGTAGCCCCACGCCGACACCAGCCCGTGATGCGGCGGGCTGGGAACGACGTGCAGAACAGGCGCAGGGTTAGGCCGCGACCGGACCGGACTCCATGACGTAGGCGAGTGAGATCCGCTCGCGGGCCGCGGCGTTGAGCTCCAGGAGGTGCTGCCAGTCGGCAGCAGTCGCGGCGGCGAGACGGCTGGGCTGGCGGATCTCCCGATCGACCGCCAGCTCCTGCCCGGTACGGCCGCCGCGGACCAGATCGTCGCTCGCCCGATCACCGGCCCCGTCGCGCAGCGCGAGCTCCTCGCAGGCCGCCCGAACCGGGCACCGCCCACAAACCTGTCGGGCACTGGCCTGCTGCGCCGCCCAGATCGCGGGCGGCACGTCGTTGCGGTTGAACAAGACGTTCCGGCCACTGCAGCGGGCGCCGGCGTCGATGGCGGCCTGGAGCACGGGGCGACGCGTCCGGCGGGCGACCTCGGGCGAAATCCTGTTGAGCGTCATGACAGTCCTTCCGTGGTGGGCTGGTGTGCGGGCAGCGTGATGAGCCCCCAGGCCGGGGTGCCTGGGGGCTCATCACGCGTGAGTTGTCAGATGTGGAGGGGCTTGAGAGGCAGGCCGGGGCCGCCGTGCGTCGGAGCGGGCCAGGCGGCGGCGCGGCGGATGAGCTCGTGCTCATCGACGAGGGTCGTCGGCCGGACTTTGGGGAGTGGGACGTTGTGACGGTCGCGGGTCGCCTGGCCCACGCTTGGAAGAGCCTGCCGCAGCGACCGCTGTCGCGCTCGGGCCTCGCCCCGCCGCTCAACACGGCGCTGCTCATTCGCGATCCGGTCACGGTGGGCCTGCTGCTCGCGGGAGAGTACGGCGGTGGCCTCGGTCTCGCGGAGCGCGATCTCCAGTTCGCGGCCTGCAGCGCACCGGCCGTCGGCCCGACACGTCGTGCATGTGGCGCGATGCGCGATGACGGTGCGGCGGGCCCGCGCCAGCAGCGGGAGCAATCGGATCCCGATGGGGTCTACCTGCCGTTCGCGGGTGGCCGCGATCCTGTACACCGGGGTGCCCGGTGCCGGGAGTGGCTTGAAGTGCTGGCGGGCGGGACGGAGATAGGACGCGGTCGCTTCCGCGACCTGGAGCTGCTCGCGCCACATGTCAGCCGTGATGTCGATGTTCAGGAGCTGGTTGCTCCCTCCACATCGGCGTGTACTGCGGGGCCGGTGATGCGGCGCGACCTTGGGTGTCTGCAGGCCGGTGATAGGACACCAGGAGTCGCAGTCTCTGCAGACCAGAGAAGTCTCGTCCGGCAGCAGGTTGATCTCCTGTACAGGCAAGGTGCTGAGTGCCAGGGCTGGGCGGTGGTTCGTGCGGGCGGTGCGGGTTCGGGACGGACGCTTTGCGCTGGCAGCGGGCATTAAGGCTCCTTGAGTTATGGAAGCAAGGCGGCGAGGCTGCTCTCTCTGGGCAACAGGCACATGCCCTGTTGCCCAGACAGCGCATCAGGGCCGCGAGATAACAGTTGTCGCCCGTTCCAGGGGATTTGGTGGAGCTATCAACCCCGGGACCACGCATGTAAGCGTTGCGGCGACAAAGTCTTGCGGTAGTGCCGACAGCAGAAACTTCGCTAGCGACGTCACCAGAAAAGCAGTACCTCGCTAGCGATGTCAACACTTCGATAGCGAGGTATGCTCGTGTCGATATGATCAGTGACGCCGACCAGAAGTACGATCGCTAGCGAGGCAGGGAGAGGGGATGACTGGCGGATCCAGCAAGCAGCCGAAGTACCGACAGATTGCTGACACGTTGCGTGCGGCGATCGACGCGGGCGAGTACCAGCCGGGTGACCGACTCCCCGGCGAGAATCCATTGGCGGCAGAACATGATGTTGCAGTCATGACTGCACGTCAGGCCCTGAACGCCCTCAAGGCCGAAGGACTCGTCGAATCCCGCAGGGGTGCGGGATTTTTCGTGCGCTCGTTCCGCCCGATCCGCCGCCGTAGCATCAGCCGTTTGGCCCGTGAGCAGTGGAAATCTGGAGTGTCCATCTTTTCGGCAGACGACGAGCGTTCACTGACCGCAGAAACCGAGCTTCTCGGCGCCATCACGCCACCTGAGCCGATCGGCAGGGTCCTCAACCTCGATGCTGACGCGGAGGTCTTCGCCCGCTTTCGTCGGCATATCGTCGACGGCAGGCCTGTCCTACTCTCGACGTCATACCTCCCAAATGACCTTGTAGCTGGCTCACGTATCACCGAGAACGACACAGGGCCAGGGGGCATCTACGCCAGGCTGGCGGAGTTGGGCGCTGAGCCGAACCACTTTCGTGAAGAGCTGCGTGTTCGCACACCGTCCGCTGAGGATGCGAAGCGCCTCCACCTGGCGGTCGACACGCCTGTGATCAAAATCTGCCGTACCGCGTACACAGCTGAGGGGCGCGCTGTAGAGGTCAACGAGATGACACTCGATTCTGCGGCTTACGTCCTCGAATACGACTTTCCTGCCTGATCGCAACCCCTGCCCGCACCAAGGCTGCCCCACAGGAGCTCGATCGAAATGACGTTTGATCGTCCGCCATAGAAAAGACGAAGCCGCCCCGTCCCGGCAAGGACGAAGCGGCTTCTTCAGTCCGACTCGCAGGAACTTCCAGGAACCCGAGTCGTGCCGGTGAGGTGACCTCGCCGGGGTGATGCCCGTGGACCAGTGGGTCCGCGTCAGTCACCTGTACCCAGATTATGCGATGCGCGTCGCGCGACGCCACCACCTGGGTCACCTGTAAGGTCACGCCGCTGGTCGCGGCTCCCCTAAACAGGGGAGAACCACCACAAATGCATCGCCCCTACTACCACCGTGAGCTTTCAGCCGTAGTCTCGGCAACTTTTGCCAGCCTGGGTGTCACGCCGGACTCCGAATCCGGCCTTGGAACAGGTATGACACCCACCCTGACCCTCGCCAACCAAACCGTTGACGCTGTGCCTTGCCCGTCCGGCGAGGCGCGAGGCAAGGCCTTCTCCCGTCGTGCGTGCAGCAGCGGGAGAAGGGCTTGCGGGGCTAACCCTCGCATCGGCCACCGTGCCGCCATGACCTCAACTTCTCCTCTTCTTGCCCATGTGCCCGCCCTGATTCAGGTAGCCCGGTGAGCGCCATGGTGACGTCGGCCGCCACGCTCGCGCGTCCCCAGACGAAGTTCGTCGGCGGGTCATCGCGCCGTCGGCTGCGGTCGGTCCCGGCGCAGGCCGGTCCGGTCGTTCCGCTAGAGCTGGGCAACCCGCTCCAGCTGTCGAAGACGATGCGGACCCGGCTGCTCGCCGCAGTGCGGGCGCTGGTGTCGTCCACGGCGCTGGCCGGTGCGTCGGACGGCGCGCGGCTGGCCTCGGTGGTATTAGCAGCGAAGGCGAGGGTCCGTGACGACTACCAGGCGTCAATCTGGGCTGCGGAGCTCGGTCGGTGGCTGGGGGTGTCTGAGTCGACGGTCGCGCACACAGTGCTACCGCAGCTGCGGGGGGCGGGGTTCCTCGAGTCGAACGTCGCGACGAACGCCATCGGGCACGTGACAGGCCTGAAGTGCTCGGTGATCCCGATGTACCGGGCGCAGAAGGCCGGCGACCGGCGGCACGCGCTGGCACTGTCCCGCTCGGAGCTGGCGGTGCTGCTCCGTTTGATCGAGGTGTTGTTCGGTCCGGGGTGGGCGCCGAAGGGCAAGGCGCCTGTCCCGGCCGGGCTGCTCGCCGGGCGTACGGGGCGGGGTGCGGCCACCGATCGGCTCGGGCTGCTGTTGATGGTGCTGACGACGGGTCCGGCAGGGTGGCTGCGGATGTGCCCCGGGTCGGTGGACACCGACCGCGGGCGTCCGGCGGCAACAGTCGGGCGGCTACTGGGTTGCACGGCTGCCGCCGGTGCAAAGGTGCTCAAGCGCCTCCAAGAGCACGGCGTCGCGGACGTGGTGCGACAGGAGACCAGCTCGGGCCTGAACGCGCGCTCGCGTGTGCGCCTGGTGCCGGTGGCCAAGGCCCACGGTCTGGCCGTTCGGGAGGCCCCCCGGGCGGCACAGGCCGTGTTCTCAGACCTCGCCGATACTGCATCCGGAGATCTCGAGCCCAGCAAGACGGACAAGTCCCTTGTGATTACTGGGGCGGAGAGCCCCGGACAGGCCGAGAGGGCCGGATCGGCAGACCTCGCCGCAACTGCACAGCACCACGCTCTCCACGCTCCTGTGGTTACTGCCCGTGGGTCTCTTACGCTATCTGGTGGCTTTTCCGGCGAAGGCCGTCGTGGGTCCGGTGATCTCCCGGACCACGCGCGTGCGCGCGAGGACGGCCCACTGCGTGGGGAACAGCCGAAGGAGTACTCGGTCGTCGACGGCGCGAAGTGCGGACACGGGCCGGTGGCCAGAGCTTCGGTGCAGGTCGTGAACAGTGCGGGGCAGGGCAGGCAGCAGCCAGGGAGGGTGCCTCTGCCGCCGGAGGATCTGCGGGCCATCCTGGCGCCAGTCGACCTGGTCTGGGCGCGGCTGGAACGCCCAGCCGCCCGCCGCCTGGTGGAAGCCGCGACCCGCAGAGAGCTAGCCCGGGCGGTCGGGTTTGCCGGTCGCACGGATGCGCCGCAGGTCCTCGCAGACCGGCTCGCCCGGCGCCTGACTGACCAGATGCGACTGGCCGGGCCGATCAAGGACCCGGTGGGCTGGCTGATCGGCCTAGGCCTGCCACAGCGTCAGGAGTGCGGCGACGTACGGTGCGACGACCGCGTGCTGCTCAGCTCCGGCCAGGACTGCCCGCGCTGCGAAGACCGGCAGGCCGACCGCGGTGCCCAGCGCCGCACGGTCGCGGCCGCCGTCGACACCGCCATGCCCGGGGCCTCGGAGACCGAGCGCCGAGCAGCAACCGAGCAGCAACTGCACCAGGCCGTGACGGCCAGGGCGTGGACGAAAGCGCACGAGTGGGAGCAGCACCGCGCTCGCCAGGCCGGCGCAGTTCAGGCCCGTGCTGAAGCGGCGGCCGCGCAGCCGCCTGCGGATGTCCCGTCCGCACCGATGGCCCGGATCATGCTGCCTGCGCCGCGTCCGGTCGCCGTGCCTGACCCGGTCGTCGACGACGTCGACCAGGAGCAGGAGCTCGTCCTGGAGGAGCTGACCCGCGAGCAGGTCCGCGACTGGCGGGTGTGGGCGATGAGGGACCACCAGGTGGTGTTCGATCACATTGATCAGCATGGCGAGACGTCGGCCAGACGACTGTTCAGCCACCAGCTGGTCGATGAAGCGCAGCGCCTGGCGGGTACCCACCACCTGGTTCTCGGGCACACCACCTGGAGCCATGCATGAGCGGCGGCGAGGTGACCGGCGTTGGGTCGTACTGCGGTCGGCGATGCGCGTCGCGCGGAAGAAGGGCAGCGGCCAGAAGCCGAAGCAGAAGTCCTGGGTCGTCCGTATCCTGCGGTGCAACGGGCGCGAGTCGATGAGCCTCAGTGCCGCGATCGGCGCGCTGGTTACCGAGTTAGTCTGGGAACTCCCGGCCGTCGGGCCGCGCCCTCACTCAAGTACGACGGCTCACCTCCGCTCGCGCGGAGAGGACGCCGGAACCCTCTACCAGGTCTCCTCACCCAGGAGAAACTTGCGGACCGTGCCGGGGTCAGTCGTGACACGGTACAGCGCATCGAGCATGCCACCACCAACCTCCGGCAGGCCGACCTCCTACGGATCGCCCGCGCCCTGGATACCCGGCTCGCCGACCTCCTCCAGGAGCAAGCCAGGCTTGACTAGTACTTCTGGCCGCATCAATCAAACTTCGACCTTTTGGGCCAAGTGGATTGCGCCACCGCAGTAGCAGAACATGATGCGGCTGGTTGCCAGGCATCGGACGGCATTCCTGGTGGTCATGTAGTCCTCGTGTGATGTGGAACGGATGGCCCCCGCCCGACCCCGGCCGCCGACGGCTTCGGGGTCGAGCGGGAGTAGGGCCCGCCCGCGACTGATCGGCGCGAGCAGCAGCCGCGAGCGGGAGATCAGGGTCGGGTGCTCGGCTTTGGCTTGGCGGGCCACTGCGTGCCGGGGCGATCCCACGACGGCCGGTGGTACGGGTCGTAGTGGTCGCCCGTATGCCCAGGCTCCCGCGTGCACCGGGCACTCGTCTGCTGGTGCACGTCCCAGCAGTAGCACGGGATGATGTCCGACGACTCGTCCCTCATCGGCGTGCCTCCCGCCACGCGCGGCCGAGCCGTACCACCGTGGCACAGGCGGACCCTGCTCGGCAGGCAGCGCAGGTCAAGGTGTGCCCGAGTAGCGTGCGGTAAGCCCTTTCGCCGTGTGGCCGGGCGGGTTTCGTCAGGGTGATCATTGGTGGGCCTTCCAGCATGTGGGGCAGCAGCGGGGGAACCATCTGGCCGGCGTGCCGTGGGCGTCCACCAGGCGGGGGCTGAGGTCGTGCGCCGTGCCGCTGGCCAGCGCGACGGAGCACCAGAGGCAGTGCGCGCCGCGCTGTTGGGCGCCGGACAGGTCCGCTGGGTCTGGTAGAGCGACCTCGTTCACCTTGGTTGTCATCGCCATGGGCAGCCCTGTCGCAGTCGGTGAGGAATGCCGTCGACCGTAGAGCTCGTCTGTGCGCGCACACCAGCAATGTGCAGATGTGTGCGCAGAACATCTCTGCAAGGGGGATTCCTGGTCGCGCGCTCTTGACGGTAACGGGCAACTGGCTGACGGTGATGCACACAACTGCACACCACGTGGACGGAGACCAGCATGTCGTTACTGTTCATCGGGATCGACCAAAACACTGGGGACCACGAAAGCCCCACAGTGTGGGTCGACCAGGAAAAGAAGGAACTCATCTTCCAGGGGTGGAAGCCGGGCCCGGAACTCGAAGCCGAATGTGCTGCGCTCGAACTACCTGGCCATGCCGTAGGCATCCCGGACAGTGAGGCTGTGATCCGTATCCCCGCCAGGATGGTGCACGTGATCAGGGAGGCGTGCGATGCCGTCGAACGTGCCGCTCAGCTTCCGTGACCTCCTCGCGGACTGCACCCAGTCCGCAGTGCACCTGGAGATGCGCGACGCCTACGCAGTCGACTACGAGACCGGCCCCTTCGCCGACTGGCGCGCCGGCCACCGATACGATCCGGCAGATCGTGCGTCATGGTGGCGGCCCTGGCTCGACCTCGTCGCCGAGACTGTAGGACGCGGCGTCACCATGCGGCGGGCCCGGATCGTGTCCGAGCCAGTCAGCGAGTACATCCAGTACGAGCACTCGGGCACTTTCACCAACGTGGCAGCAGGGGAGAATGTGCGGTGGCTGCCCCGGCGCCGGGCGTCAGACATTGCGCTACCAGGAAACGACTTCTGGCTGTTCGATGGCCAACTGGTTCAGTGGAACCACTTTGCTGGGGATGGGTCATCTCAAGGGCCTGAAATCACCGAGGACCCAGCGGCGGTGAAGCTCTGCGCGGACGCCTTCGAGACCGTGTGGGAGCGTGCTGTGCCGCACAACCAGTACACGATCCGCTGAACCGAAGCACCGGATAGGCCACATGACGATCCCCTCCTCTTCCGCGCAATCCGCACGCGAGGTCGTGGCGCAGCGTCTGCGCCATCTGCGGAAGGGGGCGGGACTCACCGTAGTTGAGCTTGCGAGCGGGTGCGGGTGGCACCACGCCAAGACGTCCCGGATCGAGAACGGCCGCACCGCTCCGACCGCCACGGACATTCGGCTGTGGTGCCGTACCGTCGACGCGGAGGACCAGGCCGAGGACCTGATCGCGCAGTCACTCCACGCTGAGTCGATGTACACCGAGTGGCGCAGCCGGGTCCGCAACGGGCTGAAGTCCCTTCAGGACAGCGCCGTTGCATTCTTCAACGAGACCGAGCTGTTCCGCGTCTACTCCTCCTCGCTCGTCCCCGGCTTCCTCCAGACTGAGGGGTACGCGGCGGGAGTTCTCGGCATGTCAGCCCGGTTCCGTGAGCTGCCCGTGGACGACAGCGCGGAAGCGGCGAGGGCCCGAGTGAACCGCTCGCAGATCATCCACGAACGCAGCCACCGGTTCGTCTTCCTCATCGAAGAAGCAGTGCTGTACTACCGGATCGGCGACATCGAGGCGATGGCGGCGCAGCTCGGCTACCTGCTGAGCGCCGGCGCCCTGCCCGCGGTGTCACTCGGCGTCATTCCGGCCAGCAGTCCGCGGGGGCAGTGGCCGCGAGAAACGTTCCATGTGTATGACGACTCACTGGTGTCGGTTGAATTGGTGTCGGCGCAGGTGCGCATTACACAGCCCACGGAGATCGGGTTGTACGTTCGGGCATTCGAGGAGCTGCGGCGCACGGCGGTCTACGGAGCTGAGGCGAGGGCTTTGATCACGAAGGCGATTGACGCGCTGGGCTGAGCCGTTCAACGCCCAGAGAATCCGCAACGAATCTGCCCGGAGAAATTCTCCACGCTGAATGCACATGTCTTGTGCGCTCGCTGCCAACTCTGCGTCTCCCCTGCGCCCCATGATGACCAGCGAGTCAGTAACCGGCGCGCAGACCAGACACGTCGGCAATCTCGCAGGCTGACGCCCATCACCGGAGGTTTTGATGCGCAGAGTGAGGCACGTGTACCTGGTCTTAGCTGCAGCCTTTGCCGTGGTGTTCACGTTCGGATCGTCTTCGGCGAACGCACTGGACATTCCCGGAAGTTCCGGCGTAGGCGGTTACGCACACATCACGAACGGCCGGTCGGACCTCTGTCTCGCCGTACCAGGCGGCAGCATGGAACCCGCCGCGCAGCTGAACCAGTTCACCTGCGGGGAGTGGGACGATCACTTCTGGGTCCTCCAGCTTGCCTTCACGACCGACAACGGCAGCCGCGATTGGTACACGATCCAGAACCAGAACAGCGGAATGTGCCTGTCGGTGGATGCCGCCCGGAAGGACAACTTCGCTCCCGTCACCCAGTACCCCTGCGGATGGCCCGCGGCATACGTCGACCAGTATTGGGCCCTCAATGGCAAGGGCATGATCGAGAACGGCAAGGCGATCGAAGGCTGGGGCCTTGAGAACTACAACAGCCGAAAGTGCCTTGCGATCAAGGACGGCAGCACGGCCAGCACCGCACCCGCCGTCCAGTACGACTGCGGGTGGTACGGCGATCAAATCTGGTACTAGGCCGTGGCCGTAAAGCCCCGTCGTACGCCGGGAGGGCGTCACGAGCCTGACCTGGGCCTCCTCTGCTGCACTACGAAGGCCACCGCTTCTTCTTTCGTTGCCGTATCCGTGGAGGCTTGCACGTAGTCAGGAGTCATGGCCGGGAAACTCCAACGGGGTGCGTTGGCCGAGGTCTGGACGACGGCTGACCCCGGACGCACGAAACCGCCCCTGCCCGGCTGCGGCCGGAGCAGGGGCGTCGTCATGAGCGGCGGCGATCCGGCGGGAGTCCGGCCGCGCTGGGGCTGTTCGGCAAGGGATCCGGGCTGCTCGGCGTAGTCCGGCGGCACACCAGGGCATTCGGATCACCTGGTGGCGCCTGGAGGCTGTACCCGTCCGGGCACGTCTGCCCGGACGGCTCACCTCCGCTCGCGCGGAGAGGACACCAGCATGTTCCGCTGCGAGTTCCCAGGGTCCGGCTCACCTCCGCTCGCGCGGAGAGGACGTTGTCGGCGGTCTTCGAACCTGGACCCCTTTGGGGTCGGTGATTTTTGACCCCGTGTGCAGTTGTTCAGCCGGTTGCCGCGTTCGGGGTGCGGCCGATGTCGCGGTCTTTCAGCCGGTAGGAGTCTCCTTTCAAGGAGAGCACATCGGCGTGGTGGACGAGACGGTCGATCATGGCGGCGGCGACGGTGTCGTCGCCGAAGACCTCTCCCCAGCGTCCGAAGGGCTTGTTGCTGGTCACGATTACGGACGCGCGTACCTCCGCTCGCGCGGAGAGCACGTCAGCTCACCGTACCCGGACTCAAAGAGGATCGGCTCACCTCCGCTCGCGCGGAGAGCACTCGCGACGGTCCTGCTCGGCCTTGCGCTCAGCCGGCTCACCTCCGCTCGCGCGGAGAGCACTGCTGCGCGGTCATCACGCGGGCCCGGTCCCACGGCTCACCTCCGCTCGCGCGGAGAGCACTACGGCATGGCCCCGGACTTCACGTTCGGGGCCGGCTCACCTCCGCTCGCGCGGAGAGCACAACTGGAGTGTGGCCAAGGGGAAGCGCCGCAACGGCTCACCTCCGCTCGCGCGGAGAGCACGGATGTCACCCGGCTCTGGTGGATGCGGTGGGCGGCTCACCTCCGCTCGCGCGGAGAGCACTCGGCGACGACCCGGAGCGGGGTGCGGAGGCCCGCTCGCGCGGAGAGCACTTCGCCGTGGGCGGGAGTCGGTCTCACGCTGGCGGCTCACCTCCGCTCGCGCGGAGAGCACAAGTTGCAGGTCAGAGCCCCGTGGCTGGGCGCCGGCTCACCTCCGCTCGCACAACTGGGGCGCCGACCTGCTGCCCGGCGGCAACGGCTCACCTCCGCTCGCGCGGAGAGCACCGTGGGTCGCGGACCGGACCGGCAGATCACGGCGGCTCACCTCCGCTCGCGCGGAGAGCACGACCGGGCCGACGCCCGGTGAGTCCGCGCCGCCGGCTCACCTCCGCTCGCGCGGAGAGCACGACCGGGCCGACGCCCGGTGAGTCCGCGCCGCCGGCTCACCTCCGCTCGCGCGGAGAGCACGTCAGCGTGTCATTCATCCCGGCAGTCTCCCCCGGCTCACCTCCGCTCGCGCGGAGAGCACCCGTGGATGACGCGGGCGTACTCCGGGTCGACCGGCTCACCTCCGCTCGCGCGGAGAGCACGCGGGGTGCGCGGGGGCGACGGACAGTACCTACGGCTCACCTCCGCTCGCGCGGAGAGCACGTGATCAAGGGCGACTTCGACGGGATGAACTGCGGCTCACCTCCGCTCGCGCGGAGAGCACTCAGCGTCGCAAAAGCCGCCGACGGAGAAACCCGGCTCACCTCCGCTCGTGCGGAGAGCACGCTCCGCCGGATTATGAGTCCGTCGTTCACGACGGCTCACCTCCGCTCGCGCGGAGAGCACTCGATCGCGTCGACCAGGGCCTCGCGGGCGGCCGGCTCACCTCCGCTCGCGCGGAGAGCACGCGGCCGGTGCCCGAGACGCGGGCGGGATTGACGGCTCACCTCCGCTCGCGCGGAGAGCACCGGTGGCAGTGCCATGGCGGCCTCCCGTCATTCGGCTCACCTCCGCTCGCGCGGAGAGCACGTCTGGTGCCGGCCGCCGACGGGGAAGGTGAACGGCTCACCTCCGCTCGCGCGGAGAGCACCCGATCGGCACCGGGGCCCCGACTCCCACGTCCGGCTCACCTCCGCTCGCGCGGAGAGCACTGAGCCTCCGCTCGCTCCGCGACGGCCTGAGCCGGCTCACCTCCGCTCGCGCGGAGAGCACGGGGTATTGCTCGTTCATCCTGATGCCCCCATCGGCTCACCTCCGCTCGCGCGGAGAGCACTTCGCCGCGAGATTCGCGGGCTTTGGTCGCCTCGGCTCACCTCCGCTCGCGCGGAGAGCACGAGGCCAAGGGCGTGCACGGTACGGAGATTGACGGCTCACCTCCGCTCGCGCGGAGAGCACGAGCCCATGGGGCCTTGACCGGGGGTACGAACCGGCTCACCTCCGCTCGCGCGGAGAGCACGACACCTTGAGGTGCGCCGAGACCAGCCGCGCCGGCTCACCTCCGCTCGCGCGGAGAGCACCGTGCACGCTCAACGTCCGCCACGGATGGCGCCGGCTCACCTCCGCTCGCGCGGAGAGCACCGTGCACGCTCAACGTCCGCCACGGATGGCGCCGGCTCACCTCCGCTCGCGCGGAGAGCACGCGATCAGGTGGTCAATCTGCTCGCACATGACGGCTCACCTCCGCTCGCGCGGAGAGCACGCTGTCGTTCCTCATGACCGGCTCCCCCGCTTCGGCTCACCTCCGCTCGCGCGGAGAGCACGGAAGTCCGGACGGGGACCGCTGTCCCCCTTACGGCTCACCTCCGCTCGCGCGGAGAGCACCGCGCCGAAGTCGGCAAGGCTCTGACAGAAACCGGCTCACCTCCGCTCGCGCGGAGAGCACCACGCGTCGATTGTCGAGGTCCGGTTGAGCACCGGCTCACCTCCGCTCGCGCGGAGAGCACCCATACCTGAGACGCCACGCCCTCGGCGTTCGCGGCTCACCTCCGCTCGCGCGGAGAGCACTGGAAAGCCTGCGGCCGCAGCTGGCAGACCGGCGGCTCACCTCCGCTCGCGCGGAGAGCACGCGGCGTACCCGGCCGCCGTCTTGTGCAGAGACGGCTCACCTCCGCTCGCGCGGAGAGCACCGGACTACAAGTCCCCCTACCTTCTAAGTCACCGGCTCACCTCCGCTCGCGCGGAGAGCACCGCATCGCGTCGTCCGGCCGGTGGTTGTCCAGCGGCTCACCTCCGCTCGCGCGGAGAGCACATTCGGGCTTCAGTGCCATTGGGTCCTCACTTCGGCTCACCTCCGCTCGCGCGGAGAGCACCCGACACCTCTCCCCAGACTGGGGAGAGGTCACGGCTCACCTCCGCTCGCGCGGAGAGCACCCTTCGCGACCTGCGCTTACCCAGCCCCTTTGCAGCTTCTTTGCCAAGTCTCGTGGTGCATGTATCTCGATTCGCCGTAGTCGCGCAGCGAGTGTAAGGCCCGGTCCTCATATCGCAAGCACATCGGGCTATTTGGGGCTGTTGTCAGTGCGGGGTGCTATCTCTGAGCACATGGTGAAGCACGAGGGGGCTGTCTCCTCAGAGAACTGCTTTCTGGATACTCGTATGTGGGGGAAGGAGCACGGGCTGTCGCGGCCGTATCCGGTGATGTGTCATCTCCTGGACACCGGGGCGGTGTTCCAGGAGCTTTGGGACGTCGTTCTGAGCGACAAGACCCAGGCTGCCATAGCGGATGCACTCGGTCTGAACGCGGTGGAGGCGCGCACGCTGGTCTCGTTCTGGGCCGGATTGCATGACATCGGCAAGATCACGCCCCCGTTCCAGGCCCAGGTTCCCGCCTGTTACAGCCCGGTTCGTAGCGATCCCGCCTACGTCAGTGCGCCGGGTGCCGAGACCGAGAAGAGCTTCCGCCATGAGATCGCATCTCACTGGGCCCTTTCCGAGCTGTTCGCGGCGGCAGGCTATCCCGGCGACAGACGCCTGCCCCGGAAGTCTGTAGGTCAGCAGGTCGCACAGTTGTTAGGCGGGCATCACGGCCTTTTCGGGGCGGTGTTGAAGGCGAAGGAGGCGGCGCAGGCCAGCAGCTACAACCCTGGTCTGGGGGCACAAGGCTGGGCCGGCCAAAGGCGAGCGCACTTCGAGGAGCTTCGACGTGCCATGGGGGCGTTCGCGGTTCCTGTGGGTGGGTTACCCGCCGGACTGGCCGTGGTGGTGGCTGGTTTGGTCGTGGTGGCGGACTGGCTGGCGAGCCAGACATCCGCGATCGAGCCGCGTATCCCTGAGCCTGGCTGGTCGGGCACGGCAGAGGAGGTCGATGTGTACTGGCAGGCAGCGGTGAAGGCCGCGCCGGGGCTGGTGCAGGCTGCGCGGCTGGGCCGGGCCCGGTTCTCGGCCGAGGAGTTCGATGCGATGTTCCCCTTTGCCCCCAACAGCCTGCAGCGGGATCTGGCGGAGCATCTTCCCGGGTTGGTCGGTGAGCACGGGGCTGGGCTGGTGCTGGTGACGGCCCCCACCGGTGACGGGAAGACAGAGGCAGCGTTGTTCGCGTCTTCGTTGCTGGGGCGGGCAGCGGGGGCTCGGGGTTTGTACTTCGCATTGCCGACTATGGGTACGGCGGACGCGATGCTGCCGCGGGTAGAGGCGTTCGCCTCTCGGTCCCTGTCCGGTGAGCGTGCGTTGATGCTGCTGCATTCGATGGCGTGGCTGAGTTCCGCAGACGCTGGGGGTAAAGCAGCCGCTTTCGAAGTCCCGGTCGGCGAAGGCTTGATGAGTGCCGGGAGGGGGACGGTCGTCGAGGCAGACGGGTGGCTGCGGGGCCCGAAGCGTGGGCTGCTCGCCCCCTTGAGTGTGGGCACGATCGACCAGGCCCTGAGTGCTGTGCTGCCTCTGCGGTACAACGCGCTGCGGCTATTCGGGTTGTCGGACAAGGTGCTCGTGGTCGATGAGGCGCATGCCTACGGTCCGTGGATGCATCAGCTCCTCGTACGGCTTCTGGAGTGGCTGGGCGCTATGGGTGCCCCGGTCGTGCTGCTGTCGGCCACAATGACGGGCCGTTCGGCCGGCTCACTGGTCGACGCGTATCGGCGTGGTGCCGGGTTCCGCGAGCCGTCCCGTGTGGTTCCGCGGTATCCGGGCTGGCTGTTCTTGAGCGGGGTCTCGGGGGAGGTGTCGGCTGCGCGGAGTACCGCGAGCAACCGTGCCCGGACGCTGAAGGTGTCACGGCGGCCGGTGGTGTGGGACGCCGCGGAGCCGGCTGGTGCGCCGGTCCGGGAGGACGGTCGGCGTGCGGCGCTGCGGGAGGTGCTGGCTCCCGTCGTCGCGGAAGGCGGAACAGCCCTGGTGTGCTGCACGACTGTGGCAGAGGCCCAGCAGACGTACCGGGATGTGCGGGCGGCATTCCCTGGTCTCGTGGCCCGTCCGGATGGGTTGCGGTTGCTGCACTCCCGATTTCCGGCAGATATGCGGGCCTCGATCACGGCCCGCTGCGAAAGTATGTACGGCAAACCCCTCTCCGGGGAAGCGGTTACGGCACGTGCAGCGTCGGTGCTGGTGGCGACGCAGGTCGTGGAGCAGTCCCTGGACTTCGATTTCGACTTGGTGGTGAGCGACCTTGCCCCGTTGGCGCAGCTGTTGCAGCGTGCCGGACGCGGGCGGCGGCATGAACGCGGCCCTCTCGGCCGTCCGCGGTGGGCGGCGGCGGAGGACGAACCAGAGCTGGTCGTACTCGATCCGCTGCCCGTGCCCGACGGCTCCGTCCCGCGTTCATGGGGAAAGGTCTACGACACGGGACTGCTCAGACGCACTTCCCAGATTCTGTTGAAGTGCGCCGGGGAGGGCATCGCGGTTCCCGCTGGTGTGCAGCAGTTGGTGGACGAGGTGTACGAGGAGGACTTCGTCGACCGGCTGGAGGGCGCAGCCCGTGAGGAGCTGGCCCGGCTGGATGAGGAGCGAGCAGCGGTGGAGGCGGCCGAGCGTCATCTCGCGGCGTGGACCGGTATCTGCGCGCCGGCGGATGTGAAGGGCGATCTCAGCAAGCTCTCCCGGCGGGAAGTGGGGGTGACCGAGGAGTTGCTGACGACCCGTCTCGGTGCTGACACCGGGCGGGTGCTCTGCCTGTACGAACAGGCAGACGGGGTGGTGACGCTCGACCCCGAGGGGAAGGCTCCCGTTCCTGCCGGGGGCAGGTACGGGCTCAAAGCGGCGGAGCTGGCCGATGTTGCGCGGCGGGTGGCACCGGTGCCAGGGCGATGGCTGCGCGGCGGCGAGCCCGCCGGTGCTGTTCTTCAGAGGTGGGGAACGCACCCCTCGCTCCGCGACCTCGTTCTGCTGACCATGAGCCCCATGGGGGACGGCACCTGGAGGTGCCGGCACGGGCGCTACACGATCTCCATGTCCGAGGTCGGCCTCGAAGCCGAATGAATTATGCATGCTTTCTCCACTTGGCCCAGATATTTCCGCTACGTTCCAAGTTCGGCCTCCCGTAGTCGAGTTGTCGCCGCTCGCCACTTTGCCCCATACATCCCGGTGCTCAGAGCGGCGACACTGGCAGCGCGCGACGGGGGCCATCGGCTTCCGACCAGGCCCAGCATCTTCTGAATGACGACAGGACACGTCCATGCCAACCGGCACATACAACCTGATCGACCAGCCGTGTGTCCCCGTGCGCTGGAAACCAGGCAGTGTTCCCGCTGTCGCAGGCGGGTTCCCGGACCGGGTTGGGCTGCGCGAACTCCTGCTGCGCAGCCACGACATCGAGTGTCTCGCCGTCGCCGACGCGCCCGCGCACTCTGCGCTGCTTCGGATCCTTTACGCACTCACTGCCTGGGTGGCTGGCCTGACCGAGCAGGGCTCTGAAGGCGACTGGGACGAACGCCGACTGGACGTTATCGATGCCGGCCAGCTTCCGCCCGGGGAGGTCGACGCGTATTTCAGGAGGTTCGAGGACCGGTTTTTCCTGTTCGCCCCTGGCGGTCGCCCGTGGATGCAGGATCCCCGGCTGGCGGACCAGTGCGACGCAGCGAAGACCGCTGGTGTCAACAAGCTCATCGTTACCCGGCCTTCGGGCAACAACCACTCGTGGTTCCGGCACGACTCGGACACCGCAGCCGAGCCGCCCACTGCGTCTGAGGCCTTCCTCAGTCTCCTTGTGTGGCACTACTACGGGCCGTCCGGTCGCTGTTCCTCCCGGGAAGTGAACGGGGTGAAGAGCGCGAGCGCCACCGCCGGCCCGCTGCGGACCGCTTTGTCCTACCACCCCGAAGGCACGTCTCTCTTCGAGACATTGCTCGCCGGACTGGTGCCGCCGGAGGACAACGTGCGCGAGGGTGAGGATCTGTGTCCGTGGGAGCAGGATGAACTGCCCGACCCTGACTGTCCTCCGAGGGTGTCCCACGGGCCGCGTTCCCGGCACACCTGCCGCTCTCAACACGCGCTGCTTCTGGTTCCGGACGAGGACAGCACCCATGTGCGGGACGCGTTCATCACCTGGGCGTACCGGGGTGAACGGATGCCGCGGGAGGACGACTACCTGATCTGGCAGGTCAGCCAGCAGGGCAACCTCTATCCGCGCCCTGCCGACGCAGGCCGGGCGCTGTGGCGTGACTTGGACGCCCTGCTGCTCCAGCATCCCCCCGCGGGCAGCGCCCACCCGCGACAGCCGCGGGTGTTCCGCAGTGCGGTCGAGGTGTCCGAGGACCTGCGGGTGCGGGCGCTCGGGTTCGATCAGGAAGGGCAGGCCAAGGACACGCAGTTCATCGACGCCGGCACGCCGGCCGTCCTCGGATTTGCTGAGCGCAACGACGCCCGTACTGTCCCGGCGGTGGGCCGCCTGCGGCAGTTCGGCGAACTGTACGGACGCCGCCTGGACCGGGCGGTCAAACGCGCCTGGGCCGCCTACGTCAGAGATGCCAAAGCGGATGGCGCGGCCTGGGCTGCGGAGGCCGGCGCCCGGTACTGGCCTCGCGCCGAGGCCGAGTTCTGGGCACGTTTTCGTCTTCTGGACCGCACTGGCGACGTCGCCGACGGCGGTTTCGACCCGGCAGCCACCCGTCGGGCGTTTCTGCGCCTGGCCGAGGAGGCGTACGACGCGGTGACCGACCCCGTCACGCGCACCCTGCGCGGCGCGAAAGCCGTCTCGCAGGCCCGCATCGAGCTCTACGGCGGAACCCCGAAGAGCCGGCAGACCACGCCCGGCCCCCGTGCAAAGACCAAGGAGCCCACTGGATGACGACCACTCCCCCACCGGCCGCCAGCGACATCACCAGCCCACCGGATACGGCGACCGGGAAGATCCCGCAGCAGACCAGCATGCCGCAGGCCGGCCGCTCACGCGCGTACACCAACTGGGTCGAGCGGGTCTGCCGCGAAGACGCTGGCGCCCGCAGCGCGCTGCGCAGCGGGCTGCGGAAGGATCTCGACGCGGTGCAGCGCATGCACCGACTGGTTGCGCCCTGGCTTCCCGAGCGGTGCTCCGCGGACATGGAGCGGGCGTACTACGCGGTCGCCGCGATGATCGCGGCCCAGCCCCGCAGCGCGCTGGCGGCACCGGAACTCTCGGCCGCAGGTTCCCTGCAGTCCGACGGGCAGAAGTCCTCCCGCGGCGCACGGCGGCGACGTCCCAGTCTCGGCACGGCATTCGCCACCGCCGTCACCGAGGGGCCCGCCAGGGAGAAGGAAATGCGGGCAGGCACCGCCGAGAGCCGCCTCAACCTCCTCACCCGCCAGAGCGTTAATGGCTTGCATCGGCACCTTCCGGCCTCTGTCGGATACCTGCGCTCGCTGGGCGTGGAGGTCGACTGGGCACAGTTGCTCGACGACATCAGTGACTGGCGCCTTCGCTCCGGGCGGATCTCGCGCACGTGGCTCCAGGACTTCTACCGGCTGCGGGACAAGGCCGCTGCGCAGCAGGCCGACGACGCCGAGGAGAGGGAACTTGCAGCGGATCAGGCTTCGGCTCCCGCCTCCCCCTGACCGCTCCCCCGCCGACTACGTGACCACGTATCCCATCCATTGAGCACAATCCGCACGAAGGGGTAAGCAGCATGACCATGGCCGCCCGTTTCCTCGACATCCACATCATCCAGAGCGTCCCGTTCGCCAATTTGAACCGGGACGATACGAACTCCGTCAAAACGGTCCAGTACGGCAATGTGCTGCGTACCCGGGTCAGCAGCCAGTCCTGGAAGCGGGCCGTCCGCGGCATGTTCGAGGAACGCATCGGCCAGGCTGCTCTGCGTACCCGCCGTATCGGCGAGCGCGTCACCCGTCTTCTCGCCGAGGATCGGGAATGGCCGCTGGATCTCGCCGGGAAGGCGGGGGCGCACACGGCCGCGGCCAGCAGCATCAAGTTCGAACTTGCGAAGAACCCGGCAGACCCCAAGCAGAGCGTCCCCAACAAGGTCCTCACCAACGCCATGGTCTACGTCCCCCAGAGCGCCGTTACCGAACTCGCCGACCTGGCCGAGGAACACCGCGAGGCATTGCAAGCGGCGAAGGACATCAAGAAGCCGTCGGACAAGAGCATCCTGCCCGTCGACCGGGTCGAGGCGGTCCTCCGCTCCCGCAACGGCGTCATCAATCTCTTCGGCCGCATGCTCGCCGAGGTCGACAACGCCGGTGTCGACGGCGCCGTCCAGGTCGCCCACGCCCTCACCACCCACGAGACCGACGTCGAACTCGACTACTTCTCAGCCGTCGACGACATCACCGCCGCCTGGGGCGACCAGTCCGGCAGCGGCCACATGGGCCACAGCGAATTCAGCGCCGGTACCTTCTACCGGTACGCCACCATCGACCTCCGCGACCTCGCCGCCAACATCGGCGAGAACCCCACCGAGCTCCGCGAACTCGCTGCCGCCTTCCTCAGCGCGTTCATCCTGTCCCTGCCCCAGGCGAAGAAGAACTCCACAGCCCCCCACACCATCCCCGACCTCGTCCACATCTCCGTACGCGCCGACCGGCCCCTCTCCTACGCCGCAGCCTTCGAAAGCCCCATCACCGCATCCGGGCAGGGAGGCTTCGCCGCCACCTCCCGCACCGCCCTCTTCGAATACGCCGAGGCCGCCAACCGCCTCCTGGGCACCAGCGGCATCCTCACCTCCGGCTGGGCCGGAATCGACACCAAGGGCCCCGACGGGCTCGGCACCCACCACGCCAGCTTTGACACGCTCATCGATGCCACTCTCGCCAGCGCTCTGACCGCACGCCCCGCCGGTGACGCAGCATGAGCGCCGCCCTCCCCGACCCCGAACCGGGGCTCCTCCTCCGCCTGGCCGGTCCCCTCCAGTCCTGGGGCCTGCACAGCCACTTCAACGAACGCGACACCGCCACCTTCCCCACCCGCTCCGGCATCATCGGCCTCCTCGCCTCAGCCCTCGGACGACGCCGGGACCAGCCCATCAACGACCTCGCAGCACTGCACATGACCGTGCGCACCGACCGGCCCGGCGTGATGCTGCGCGACCTGCACACCGTCGGCGGCGGTCTCCCCGCCAAAGCCACCGTGACCACAGCCGAAGGCAAGAAACGCACCGGCGACACCGGCACCCTTCTCACCCACCGCTACTACCTCGCCGACGCCGCCTTCACCCTCGCCCTCACCACACCCCACCCCACCGGCGAGGACCGCGCACTCCTCAACCGCTGCGCCAACGCTCTGCGCAGCCCCCACTGGCCCCTGCACCTCGGGCGACGCTCCTGCCCGCCCGAAGGCCCCATCCTGCTCGGACAGAGCGACGACGCACTGCACCACCTCGTCCACCTGCCCCTCGCCGCCCGCCCGGCCGTCGGCTCCGGTCCGGGAGGCAGGCCGGTGGAATTCCTGGCCGACCGCCCACTGAACCACCTCCCCGCCCCAGCCCACACGATCTGCGACACGAACGAGGACGGTTCCCACCCCTCCGGCGAACTCAACGACCAGCCGCTCAGCTACCACCCCCGCCAACGCGCCTACCGCGCCCGGCCGCTGTACCGCCGCACCCTGCTCCTCCTGCCCTCCCAGTTCGCCGGACTCGGGAGAGAGCAGCTCACCGCGCTGGGCCACTACCTAGAGACCCGGCTGAACACCACCGAAGGGAGCCCACGATGACCCTCTGGCTCACCCGGATCGTCCCCGACACCCGCTCCCGCGACGCCCGCCGCGACCTCAGCGGCGCCATCGGCATGCACCGCCGCATCATGAGCCTCTTCCCACCCGATGCCGGCCCCGACCCCCGCGCCCGCTTCGGAGTCCTCTTCCGCACCGAAGACACCCCCACCGGGCCGAACCTGCTCATCCAGTCCACCCACGAACCCGACACCAGCCGCCTGCCCGACGGCTACGGAACCACCCTCACCCGCCCACTCGACGCGCTCATCGACGCCATCCGCCCCGGCCTCACCATCCGCTACCGCTGCGTCGCCAGCCCCGTCCGCAAACCCGGCGCCACCACCCGCGCCCTCTACAACCTCCCACCCGTCGTCCCCCTCACCGGCACGGCAGCCGACGATTGGTGGCTCCGCCAAGCCGACCTCAGCGGCCTCAAACCCCTCACCCACCACTCCCACCCCCTGGACGCCGCACGAGGAGAACGCCACCCCGACGGCGCCCCGCCCCAACGCATCCGCCACGCCCGCACCCAGTTCGACGGCACCGCAGCCATCATCGACACCGACCTGCTCAGGACAAAAATCCTCAACGGGATTGGCCGAGGAAAGGCTTACGGCTGCGGCCTGCTCAGCATCGCCCCTGCGAGGCAGCCCCAGTGAGCCCACGCCCCGCACCCAAACCACTCACCACCAGCAACGCCCGGCGCAAACTCGCCGCACCCACCGTCGCCATGCTCCCCCGCATCGCCGACTCCCTCTCCTTCCTCTACCTCGACATCGTCCGCATCCACCAGGACGACACCGGGGTCTGCGCAGAAGTCACCAGCGAACAACGAGGAACAGAAACCGTCTACCTCCCAACCGCAGCGCTTGGCTGCGTCCTTCTGGGCCCCGGCACCTCCATCACCGCACGCGCCCTCGCCACATTCGCCAGAAACGGCACCACTGTCGTAACCACCGGATCAGGCGGCGTCCGCTGCTACTCCGCTGCCGTCCCCGAATCCCTCAGCACTCTCTGGCTCGAACGCCAAACCCGCGCCTGGGCCAACGACACCCACCGCCTCGCCGTCGCCCAGGCCATGTACGAACTCCGATTCGGAGACGGCACCGCAACCGACGGAACCAACCTCGACAAACTCCGCGGCATGGAAGGCCAACGCGTCAAAGCCCACTACCAACTCCTCGCCCGCCAATACAAGATCGGCCGCTTCCGCCGCTCCTACGACCCCGACACCTGGGACAGCCAAGACCCCGTCAACCTCGCCCTCTCCTCAGCCAACACCTGCCTCTACGGCATCGTGCACGCCGCAATCACCGCACTCGGCTGCTCACCCGCCCTCGGCTTCGTCCACAGCGGCAACCAACAAGCCTTCGTGTACGACATCGCGGACCTCTACAAAGCCGAACTCACCATCCCCCTCGCCTTCTCCCTCCACGCCTCCCCCAACCCCGAAGGCGAAGCACGCCGCTCATTCCGCCACGAACTCCGCCTCTTCCAGCTGCTCCCCCGCATCGTCACCGACATTCAGCAGCTCCTCGACCCGAACCACACCTACGAATGCCCCGACCCCGAAGAACAACTGGTCGACCTGTGGGATCCGGTCACCGGTTCCGTACCCGCCGGCGTCAACCACGGGAAACCCCTGTGACCCTTCCACCGGAAGAGCACGGCCCATGTCCTCAATGATCGTCATCTCGGCCACCGCCGTCCCCGACCATCTACGCGGCGCCCTCACCCGCTGGCTCCTCGAAGTCACACCCGGGTTGTACGTCGGTACCGTCTCGGCCAAGGTCCGCGACGAACTCTGGGCAGCCGTTGCCGCCTGCACCGACGATGGAATGGCAGTCCTTGCCCACCCGGCCGACAACGAGCAAGGTTTCCAACTACGAACAGCGGGCACCCGCCGCCGCGAACCCCTCGACTTCGACGGCCTCACCCTGATCGCCTTCCAGCGAGAAAGTCAAGAAATGGCAAACCCTCTCTAACGTGCCAGGTCAAAGAGGGTGCTCTCCGCGCGAGCGGAGGTGAGCCGACGTACGGGCGGGACACGGGGCGGCTCCAGTTGTGCTCTCCGCGCGAGCGGAGGTGAGCCGCTGCTCGAGCTCCTCGCCTACGCCGACCCGGCGTGCTCTCCGCGCGAGCGGAGGTGAGCCGCCCTGTACCTACGTCACGATCAGACCTTGACGGTGCTCTCCGCGCGAGCGGAGGTGAGCCGGTCATGTACCCGGCGGAGGTCGAGGAGCGGCGGTGCTCTCCGCGCGAGCGGAGGTGAGCCGGCCATGGACATGGCCGGGGACGAACTGGAGCAGTGCTCTCCGCGCGAGCGGAGGTGAGCCGGTCGAGAAGCTCCTGCAGGGCCAGGGCTGGACGTGCTCTCCGCGCGAGCGGAGGTGAGCCGTAGTTGGTAGAGATCATCACGGAGTGCGTGGAGTGCTCTCCGCGCGAGCGGAGGTGAGCCGGACTCAGGAGCCAAGGTCCACGTCATCGCCAAGTGCTCTCCGCGCGAGCGGAGGTGAGCCGTTCCGATCAGCGACCAGGGGAAACGCGCCCGCGTGCTCTCCGCGCGAGCGGAGGTGAGCCGGTCAGGATGGTGAGGGCGAGGGCGATGCCGCCGTGCTCTCCGCGCGAGCGGAGGTGAGCCGCCGACACGGTCACGACGACGGCGACCGGCAAGGTGCTCTCCGCGCGAGCGGAGGTGAGCCGTGCCCGGGCGATGAAGACCAGCCTCCAAGACCGTGCTCTCCGCGCGAGCGGAGGTGAGCCGCCCTGCACTGCCGCCCTCTGCCGCACCGTCCCGTGCTCTCCGCGCGAGCGGAGGTGAGCCGCGGTCCGCGGCCGCGTCGGCAACACCCCCGCCGTGCTCTCCGCGCGAGCGGAGGTGAGCCGCACTCGCCTGGATCTCCGCCGTGCTCCCCACCGTGCTCTCCGCGCGAGCGGAGGTGAGCCGGCGCGGCCCCGGGGGTCAGACCCGGGGCCACAGTGCTCTCCGCGCGAGCGGAGGTGAGCCGGCTGCCGAGCCACGCAGATGGTCCTCCAGACGGTGCTCTCCGCGCGAGCGGAGGTGAGCCGAAGGCCGCCGTTGCCGAGCAGCTCGCAGCCCCGTGCTCTCCGCGCGAGCGGAGGTGAGCCGCGGCTCATCACGTTGACGGATTTCACCGGGACGTGCTCTCCGCGCGAGCGGAGGTGAGCCGGCAGCGCCGAGTGAGAACAGCTCACGAAGCGTGTGTTCTCCGCGCGAGCGGAGGTGAGCCGGCGCCTGAACGCGGGTGCGCCGCCGACCCGCCGTGCTCTCCGCGCGAGCGGAGGTGAGCCGATCCGACAGCATTCGGCGGCCGTGTAGTTGTTGTGCTCTCCGCGCGAGCGGAGGTGAGCCGGGGGAATCATGGGCGACCCGTATCCGGGCAAGGTGCTCTCCGCGCGAGCGGAGGTGAGCCGCGACGATCACGGACTGCGTGGACTCCAGCACCGTGCTCTCCGCGCGAGCGGAGGTGAGCCGTCCGCAGGAGTGCCGGCCGGGTGCGCGGCGAGGTGCTCTCCGCGCGAGCGGAGGTGAGCCGAGGTGTCGGCGGTGGGTCAGCGCTGACACAGCGTGCTCTCCGCGCGAGCGGAGGTGAGCCGTCCATCGACCAGCCGTCCCTATCGGTGCAGGCGTGCTCTCCGCGCGAGCGGAGGTGAGCCGCGCCCTATGGGCGACGCGTGGGCATGGGCCCGGTGCTCTCCGCGCGAGCGGAGGTGAGCCGCTGACGCCGTACGTCACGCAGCGGCCCGCTCCGTGCTCTCCGCGCGAGCGGAGGTGAGCCGTCGGCTGACGACAAGGCGCTGATCGAGTACCTGTGCTCTCCGCGCGAGCGGAGGTGAGCCGGCGACCCAGAACCCTTTCCGTGCGGACCGCCGGTGCTCTCCGCGCGAGCGGAGGTGAGCCGATCACCGCGCAGATCGTTCACCTCACCGATGAGTGCTCTCCGCGCGAGCGGAGGTGAGCCGGGGGCCCGGCGGGACGGAAACGGCGCTCAGAGGTGCTCTCCGCGCGAGCGGAGGTGAGCCGGTGGGCGACGACGTAGGGCCGATCGTCGGATAGTGCTCTCCGCGCGAGCGGAGGTGAGCCGCGCCGCTTCCCCCGAAAAAGAACACCAGGGAAGTGCTCTCCGCGCGAGCGGAGGTGAGCCGTCGTCAAGGCCCTCGGATCTGAGTACGGGGCCGTGCTCTCCGCGCGAGCGGAGGTGAGCCGACCAGTGGGCGGGCCTCTGCCGGAGGGCATGCGTGCTCTCCGCGCGAGCGGAGGTGAGCCGACTGCCGGTACAGGTCGTCGTGAAAGGGGATCGTGCTCTCCGCGCGAGCGGAGGTGAGCCGAAGGCCCGGCTCCCGGCCAGGGGAACCGAGCCGTGCTCTCCGCGCGAGCGGAGGTGAGCCGCAGCTGGCGTACCTGGCGGCCCGGCCGGAGACGTGCTCTCCGCGCGAGCGGAGGTGAGCCGTCCAGTGGACCGCGGGCATCGTCGAGGAGCAGTGCTCTCCGCGCGAGCGGAGGTGAGCCGTCGGTCGAACAGTCCGCCGTCATGTCGCTGGCGTGCTCTATCACGGGCAAGGAGAACGTGGTCTTCCTCGGCCCGCCCGGCACCGGCAAGACTCACCTGGCCATCGCGCTGGGCATCCGCGCCTGCCAGGCCGGTCACCGCGTCGCGTTCGCCACCGCCTCTCAGTGGGTCGACCGCCTGGCTGCCGCCCATACCACCGGAAAACTCCAGGACGAGCTCTTGCGCCTCGCGCGCGTCCCCGTTCTGGTGATCGATGAGGTCGGCTACATCCCGTTCGAACCGGAAGCAGCGAACCTGTTCTTCCAGCTGATCTCCGGCCGCTACGAACGCGCGTCCGTAATCGTGACCAGCAACAAGCCCTTCGGACGCTGGGGAGAGGTCTTCGGCGACGACACCGTCGCCGCCGCCATGATCGACCGTCTCGTCCACCACGCCGATGTGCTCTCCTTGAAAGGAGACTCCTACCGGCTGAAAGACCGCGACATCGGCCGCACCCCGAACGCGGCAACCGGCTGAACAACTGCACACGGGGTCAAAAATCACCGACCCCAAAGGGGTCCAGGTTCGAAGACCGCCGACACCCCAGACCTGGGTGACGCCGGTGCTCTCCGCGCGAGCGGAGGTGAGCCGGAACAGGGCCAGGACTCCGCCACCGACCAGGAGTGCTCTCCGCGCGAGCGGAGGTGAGCCGCGCGGCCGAGGCGCGGAAGGCGAAAGCGACGGGTGCTCTCCGCGCGAGCGGAGGTGAGCCGATCGCCGCCGTCGTCCTGGGCGACCCCGAGCGGTGCTCTCCGCGCGAGCGGAGGTGAGCCGGTCCGCGTCAAGGACGCCAAGGGGTCCGGGAAGTGCTCTCCGCGCGAGCGGAGGTGAGCCGGGGAACCGGGTTGGGCCGCAGCCGCTCAAGACGTGCTCTCCGCGCGAGCGGAGGTGAGCCGGCCCAGTCAGGCACAGGAGGTACGACCAGTATGTGCTCTCCGCGCGAGCGGAGGTGAGCCGGCGCCGCGGTCGTCCCAGGCGTGCGTGCCCTCGTGCTCTCCGCGCGAGCGGAGGTGAGCCGTCACACCAGCCCCAGACGCCCTCACGGCGCGTGTGCTCTCCGCGCGAGCGGAGGTGAGCCGGCTCTGCATACCAACCTCCTGGCGATCGGAGAGTGCTCTCCGCGCGAGCGGAGGTGAGCCGGTCCCGCAGGGGGTGGCGTGATGGCCACTTCCGTGCTCTCCGCGCGAGCGGAGGTGAGCCGTCCCCGTCGACGTTCGGGCCGACGTCCGCGTCGTGCTCTCCGCGCGAGCGGAGGTGAGCCGGCTTTTCCACCCACTCCGGCGCCGAAGACGCCGTGCTCTCCGCACGGAGGTGAGCTGCTTGGGGGATCAATGCCGGAGCGTGAGTTGTTGTGCTCTCCGCGCGAGCGGAGGCGAGCCGTGCTAACGCCGTTAGCACCTGACTCTGCGGCCGTGTTCTCCGCGCGAGCGGAGGTGAGCCGATGAGGCGGACCGGCACGGCACTGCGGTCTCGGCCATGGCCTTGGCCACGGACGTACGGACGCTCCGGTCGTAGATCAAGGCGAAGAGCGAGACTCCGGCCACGCCGGATCCCGAGCAGGCGATCGCCGATCTGCCGAGCCGAGGTGTCTGTACGGAACCCTGGGCCACCGGGGCCGGTTGGTGCGCGGTGACCGCAGCCCGACCGGGCCCACCGGCCCGGCAGCATCACCGGGCCCGACCGGTGCGGCCGGACCGGCCGGGCTCGCGGGCCCGACTGGCCCTGCGGGAGCGGACGTGTCGGACGGGACGGCGGGGCCGATGGCCGGAACGGACAGACGTGCCTCGATGGGTACAGCCTCCAGCCGCTGACGTCCGATTCGGATGCGCTGGTGTGCCGCCGTGACAGTGCGCCGAGCAGCCCCGGCTCCAGTCCGAGCCCGCACCTCGCCGTAGACAGCTGCCTCGACGTGATCCCGGTGCTGCCACCGGCTGGGACACTGCCTGCTTCGACCTGATCCACTCCCCCGCTACGGACGCCGTCGTGCCCGATGCTCCGGCAACGTGAACGACGTCTACCCTCCCCGACACGGTTCACCGTCTACACCCTGTAGGTCCGTTGGACCTGACGTCGGTGACTGATCGTTCGTTCCGGCCAGCAGGCGCCCTTGTGGGTCGGATCGTGCGGCTTGTAGAGCAGGGGTCTGTTCTCATCGAACCCGGTTGGCCCCGAGCTTTTGACCAGGGCGGACTAACTTCGCTGAGACGCCGTTCCTTGGGCGTTGCGTCCCTCACGACTGGTCGATGTGTGGCGACTAGGTTCGATGAGACAAGTCGCGGTCGACTCGGTTCATTGAGACAGGACACCAGGGAGTTGGCGTCTTCGGCGGTCCAGGCGGTCGTCTGGGAGAGGTGCTAACGCCGTTAGCACCTCCAACAGCTAACGCAAGATCAGTTAAAATCGTGCGATTCATTGTCGGGCAAGCAGCTTTCGCGGCAGTAAGCTGCCGTCATGTCATCTCTCAACGCAGGAGGTGAGCGGGAGAAGCTGGTCTCCAAGCTGCCCGCATCCCTCCGACAGGCCCTCAAGGTCCGAGCGGCCCAGCTCTCCGTCGATGTCCAGGACGCTGTCACCGCTGGTGTGCAGCTCTGGCAGTCCCAGAGTGCTCCACTCCCCCACATTGAGACCGCAGGCGCAGAATCCTTCGGTACCTGGCTTCCTGAAGGTCTCTATGACTCCTTCAAAGGCGACTGCCGCCAACGAGGCGTCTCCTACATCCAAGGCCTTGCCCAGGCAGTGGCTCTGTGGCTGGAGCGGAACCCCGCCGACAACGACACCGTCTCTGTGCGCCGAATCGTGGTGTGCAACCAGAAGGGGGGTGTCGGTAAGACTGCAGTGTCCGCCGGTACCGCCCAGGCATTCGCCGAACGCGGATTGCGCGTCCTTCTCGTTGACTACGACCCACAAGGCCACCTCTCGCACCAGCTCGGCCTCAAGGCCATCCCGGCCGGCCAGGAAAGCCTCGTCACTCACATGCTCAACCGTGACGAAACCAAGCAGTCCCTGATCGACCTCACCGTCGTCATAGAGGGCGCCAAGTTCGGAGACCGGCTCCGTGTCCTGCCGGCGGCCTTCGATGCGTTCCTCCTCGACTCCGGACTCACTGTCTTCCGAGGCCCCCGACACGCCGCTCTGGAGCGGGCCCTGGCTCCCATCGAGGAGCACTTCGACGTCATCGTCGTCGACTCCCCGCCCAGCCTCGGCCTCGCCATGGACGCCGGCCTCGTGTACGGCCGACAGCGTGATGGCGAGAAGCCCGGGGCCTCAGGACTCCTCATCCCCGTCGAAGCCGAAGACACCTCCGCCCAGGCCTACGGCATGCTCATCAACCAGGTCGTATCGCTGACACGGGACTACGACATCACCGTGGACCAACTCGGACTCGTCGTGAACAAATACGACTCCCGACGCGGTTTCATCGCCACCTCCTCACTCGACAAGTGGAAGGCGCTCGGCACTCCGCCCGTGCTGTCGGTCATCCCGGACGTCAAGGAGCAGCGCGAAGCCGTTCGCATGCAACGGCCGCTCCTCGACTACGCCCCCGAGTCCGACCAGTCCCACAGCATGCGGCAGATCGTCCGAGGGCTGGCATGAAGAAGTCAGACGCTCTCGGAGCATCCGCCACCTTCGATGCCGTCAGCCAGCCCATCAGCAGCCGCGCCGCATCCTTCGCCCGATACGCCGGACAAGGTGACGACCCCACCCCGGCGCCCAGCACCGAAGCCCAGACCGCTTCACCGCGACTGGACGTCACACAGCTAGCTCACAACCCATTCAATCCCAGGGAAGAGCTCAAAGCCGTCGAGGACATGGCAGACAGTCTCACCGCGCGAGGCGTCATCCAGCCCCTCACCGTCGTGACCCGTGTCGCGTTCCTCAGCGCACACCCCGGACACGACACCGAACTCGGATCTGCCACGCACGTCGTCGTCGACGGAAACCGTCGCCTGGCCGGCGCCAACCTGGCAGGCCTGGACGACGTGCCTGTCCACATCGACAACTCGCTCGCGGAAAGCGCCGACACTCTTCTGGAAACGGCCCTCACAGCAGCTATCCAGCACGAGAGCCTTGATCCGCTAGACGAAGCCAAAGCGCTGGAACGCCTTGTGGAAGTCCACGGCTCGCAGCGTGCGGTCGCCCGTGCCCTTGGAAAGTCCAGCCCCTGGGTGACCCAGCGACTCGCTCTTCTGAAGCTCACTCCCGACCTTCAGCAAGCGGTCGAGAACAAAAGCCTGCCCGTCGAGGTCGCCCGTAATATCGGACAGCTGCCGCCACAGCAGCAACACCACGCTGCCGAAGAGGCCCTGAGTGCCCGAGCCGAACGCAAGCAGCGACGACGGGGTCGGGGTGCTAACGCCGTTAGCACCCCGACCAAGAACACAGCTGCAGAACCATGTGCTAACGGCGGCGTTAGCACCCCAGCTACCAGGGAACCGGATACTGGTACTCCCCCAGCCGCGGACGAAACTAAGCGGTCAGACGAGGCAGGGATGACAACCACCGACGTCGACCTCCCTGCGCCTCGCAAGGCCGTAGTGAAGATGCCGTGGCAGGACGGGGAAAAGGTTGCAGACATCGTGATCGAGAAGATGGGGGAGGAGCAGCGAGAAGTCCTCCTGCAGAGACTGATCGCAGCGCGCACGGTGTCTGGGGCGTAGCTGGAGTGCGTGAATCGCAGATGGGCGTGGCCGAACTCGTTCGGCCACGCCCATCTGCTGTTACCACCCGCACTGTGGGCGGAGCTAGTCGGAATCTGAGGGCCGATTCTTGGCCGCGACGGTGACAGGTCTTCTGGCTCGATCCCTTGGACTGTGTACAGAGCGCGGTTTTCTTGGCCAGCTTTGACTTACTGGACTGGCCACGACGTTCTTCACAGGGCGTCTACCGCGGCACCGGAGGCTCGCCCGTTCCGCGACCCCTTTTTGGCGACGGCCGTTGCACGGCAGTGTTCCGACCTCTTGTAGATCCATCGCGCCCAGTAGGCATGGCGCGTTGCCTGGTTGATGTGGCGTGAGCCGTGATGGCCGATTCGTGCTCTATCGACGCCTGCTGTGAGGTGGTGGGCTGGGTGTTGTGTCGGGGATCATCGCGGCCGCTATTGCCGTTATCGGAACGCTGCTCGGGGCAGTCGTTGCACACCGTTATCAGGAGAAGACTGCAGCTCTGTCTGCTCTTCGCGCCAAATGCGAGCGGAGTCACCAGCATCTCCTCGATGCATGTGCCGATTTCCTTGCCTTGGCGGAGGACTATCGGCGGGCCCGGGCCCAGTACGACCGGTGGACAAGCCAGCATGCAGTGGAATCCGAGGCGGTTCTTGCGACCCGGGCTGAGTCGTATCGCCTCTACGTGGAAGTTCGCAGTAGTGCCTTCCGTCTCCGTCTCGTCGCCCATGGTTTGCAGGCGCAGGACCTGGCTGAGCACGCCACTTATATCCAGGTGCGGACACGAGAGATCATCTTGGCTGAGACCAAGGCCGACATGCTCGCCCGAGGCGAGGTTGCAGAGCATGCATGTGATGCCTTCGTGGTCCGTGCCAGAGAGGCCCTGGCTGAAATGACGTAGGCAGTCTCCCGGTATTCACCGGCGACTCCGCGGCCAGTCGCGGAGGAGCAACCGGCTCGCTGAAGAGAGGGCGTTGGTCCGGCCAACGGACAGAGACCGGATCAGGCGGACGGCTTCGCGGCCGACCTTGTCGTTGATCTGGTCCCTTGACAGGCTGCCTGCGATGGAGACGCAACTGGGCAGGGGAGGAAATCAGTACGCGGCATTCGGGTCCGGTGTCATCCCGGCCAGAACAGGGTTGTCAGGCGCTGAACGCTGCGACTGCCCTCACGACGTACGCCCAGGGGGATCAGGGCAGCACGGGCCGGCAGGCGCACACCACCAGTGAACGCCACCCGAGTGCCCGCGCCTTCTGGCGCCGCCGCTACGCCGAGCAGGGGCGAGGGAGAGCGGGGCGAGCTCTACCGGGACGCTACTGCCGCTGCGTCCCTCGCGTCCTTTCGACTGGTGCCGGAGCTTTGCGGCCCGGCCTGCTGGTGTTGCGCTTCTTACTGTTCATGGGGTTCTTCTGTCAGAAGGCGAGGACGGGTTCCATCTCGGTCAGGCGGAGTGCAGCGAGGGCCTGGTCGACGAGGTTGCTGGTGAGGAGCTGACGGACTGCGGTGTCGGTCATGGTGTGAAGCAGTGACCGGACGTAAGTAGGGTCGGCGGTTGCGTAGGCGCGGTGGATGCCGATTTCCTGCGGAGTGAGCGCGCGCAGGTCGAGGTCACCAGCCGCGTACATGGGCTCGTTCTCTTCGTCGGAGCGGGTAGGGCGAGGGGCGTTCGCTGCCTGCAACGCGGCCCTGATGGCGCCCTGTGCTTCACGAACCCTGCTGCTGGCCGGAACACGGTGCGGGGCGCGCTGGTCGTATCCGGCGTGCCGGAAGTGCTCCTGTGCCCGGGACTCTTGCCATTCAAGAACCATGAGGCGGCGGCTGTTGGGGTCGGCGTACAGCAGGTGGGAGCCCTTGATCCGGTGGGCGAGGAGACCGGACGGCCGGCGGGTGTCCGCCGGGTCGATGGGGCTGTGCTCCTCGGCGGCGGCCTGGACCTCGCGCCATGTCCATCCTTCGTCGGCGCAGTGCCGAGCGATCCACGAGATGCGGGGGACGGAAGCGCGCTGTAGCCAGGGCACGTTGGTGACGAGCTCGTGGCCGAGCTGGTAGCGGCGACCGGTCTTGTTCAGCTTCTGCGGCCTGTGGCCGGCTTTCTTCTGAGGGGGGTGACTGGTGCTCCCGCTGGCGAGTTTTGTCTCAGAGGGAGAGGTGGAGATTGCTGTGGGAGAAGACGTTGAGGTACCACCCTCCATTGGGGTGCAACGTGACCTGCCCCAATTGGGGGTGCGGGTCCGGCGGCGGCGTACCTTTCGGGCGGCCTTCTTCGCGAGCCTTCCGATGAGCTTCCGCCCCTCTTCGGCGATCCCGACCGGGACACGGGTGTGCGCGGGGGCGGTTTCGTCGTGCTGCACCGTGCGGATGCCGAGGGCCTCGTCGAACTCGGCAGGGATGACCCGCTCATACACGGATGCCTGGCGGATGCTGCCGGTGATGCGGGTGCCTTTGGTGCGGTACACGAGGAGGCCGGCCTCGCGGAGCATGTCGAGGTGGTACTGCACGGTCCGCCTGGACAGCTTCAGCTTACGGGTGAGGTAGTTGACTCCGGGCCGGCACTCGGTGAGCGCGGACAGCTCCTGGGCGACGAGCACAGTAGTGGGCCCCCACTTCGGTCCGTGGATGCGGGACGGGGTGTACAGGCCGGAGCCGCCTACCCAGTGGACGGCTTGCATCCAGGAGTAGGGGCAGGTCGTGAGGCGGCCGGTCGTGGTGGAGACCCACTGGGCGGTTGCGGGTACTCGCAGGGCTTCCTGACGCCTGGGCTTGCCATTGCACTCGTGCACGCGTTCGGACGTGTTGTGGGGGATGTCCGTGTCGTGAGGGGTTTGCTGGCACGGGATGCCTTCGGAGGCGGGTGACTTTTGCCATGAATCGGGCGTCCGGGCGTGCGGAAGCTGACAAACGGCAGCCGCGTACGGCACTATGTACCTGCTTTCACTATCGAGAACGCCAAAGGGAGCTCTCACTCACTACGTGAAGGTGAAGTGGTTCGTGGAGAACCTGAAAGTCGCTCGACCTGCTCGGACCTGGTCGCCAAACCGGATCCGGAAGTTCGGGCCTTAGCTCGGTCGCCAAACCGAGCCGTGTGAAGAGGCCGCGCATGGTGCGCCAACACCAGCGGCCAGCGGTAGAGGTAGTGCCCCCGCCAAGGGGCCCAGGGCCTCCCGCTCAGAACGTCGCTACGTCACCTGATCTCCCTTACTGGGTGAGGTCTGCCCCTGTGCCTCTCCGGCCAGGAAGTCATTGCGGAACCCGCCCCGGGCGGCGACACGGAGCATGTCCTGCAACCGGTCACTCAGGCCGCTGGGGCTGCCCAGGGTTTCGTTCCACCTCGACCGGTGGCCGGGGTGGCGGCGCCACGTGCGGGTGAAGTACCGCATAATGCTGCACGGGAAGCCGTCCGAACCATGGCGGGTGAAGCAGCGTGCCCAGCTCTTGCCGTCGCTACCCATGCAGGTGGCGCGCTGAGTGACGGCAAGGCCGGGGGAGACGAGCCGGTCGACAGCATGGTCCGGCTCCGGACCCGCCGGCCGGGTCTCGGCTGCGGTCAGCTCTTCGGCCAGGCGCGCGTACACAAGTCCCTCGGCGAGGAACTCCCGCTCGAAGTCGGGGTTGCCGGGGGAGAGGCAGACAAGGAGAGCCTCGCCTTGCGCGGTCATGCGATGACGCGGGCAGTGGTGACAGGGCCCGAGCGGTGCGTCGCCGGTGTGATCTTCACGGCGGACTGCTGGGTCCCACTGTCTGTATCCCCGGTAATCCGGGTACTCTTTGCCATAGAACTGGCACCTTCTTCTCGAGAGGTTGGGTGTCGGTCCGGCCCCGCTCCTGGGTGTGCAACCACCCGGGACTCCAGCGGGGCCTTTCCTCTGCCTTGGTGACTCCTTCCGGCACATCTCAATTCTGAGTGGTCGTCTGGCGTCAGGCCCAGCCTATCTGTTCGGCTCACCACTTGTTCACGGCTTGCTAATCGTGTCGTTGGTCGGACTTGTCATCAGACACGCAGCTCATCGCACAACTGTGGGGGCAGGCCGCCGACCCGGACCGGATGCCGGCTTTAACCTGCCGGGCACACCTGTCACGTGTCAGTGACTGCAGTCCGCTAGTACTCGCCACCGCGCCACCGATTCCAGGACACTGGCTCCTTGGACCGAGACGATCGGGGCCAGCAACAAGCCCTCATCGGAGCACCAGAGAGCAGCTGCCAGCATCAGTGCTGCCGTAAGTGCCACCTTCTCACCGCCCATGATTCCCAACACACCGGATACGGACACGAATGCGACCCCACCCGCCGGCTACGCCGCGCCATCGAGCACTACTTCGGGCAGGAAGCAGCTCTCGAAACAAGAATCGTTTCCGTGTCAAGAGTGACGCTCTAGTCGAGCGCATCGAGACGGGCTCCGAGTGAAGGAACTGCTCACGGTCCTGGAGGCGCTGACCGACCGCAGTCCAGACAAACGAGACGTCGCCGCCGCAGCACTCGGAGATCTCCTGCGTGGCACCGCGCTCGACGCCGAATCCGCCTGCCTGATTGTCGGACGCCTCGTCGGCGTGGCCGTCAACGACCCCGTGACCAACGTCCGTGAGTCCGCCTTGAACTCGATCAGTGAAGCGTTCAATCGCCACAACCTGCCCTTGGGCCTTGTCGAACCGCTGGCCCAGGCCATGCCGACGATGGAACGTGAACTCCTTGCGCACACTCTCTAAATCTTCGGCGCCACGCATGACCTGCGGGCCTACCCGCTCATCGAGTCCTTCCTTCACCACCTTGACCCGGATGTACGCGAGGAAGCACGCCTTGCAGCAGCTGAGATCGCCACATCTGAGCCGGAAGACCGCATCAACAGCAGATGACAATGGTTCTTCACGGCTGGCGGCCGCAGTCGATGACCGTTGAGGGGAGTCACCACCGTGCAGGTCGATTTGATGTGATGCGTCGACCTCAGATCCCCTTACTCGGTGGCCCGTGCACCGTATGCGGCCAGCGTGTCTCGAGAGACCCTGATGGTGGCAAGTGCTACGTGGCGCAGGGCGGTCTTGTTCCGCTCTATCGGGCCCTCTGCCGGGCCAGGTACATCTCTGTCGCAGTCAAACCTCCGGAACTGTGTCCGCTATCCCGTCGACGAGTGCATGTTCCAGTTTGGTCGCCTTCCGGCGATCTTTGGCAGAGCGTCGTTCTTGTCGATGTGGCCGATGAGAAGGCTGGTGCCCTGGTGGGTCAAAATTGGAGGGTAGCTCCGGAACTTCGTCAGGAGCGATCCTAAGGATGGGCCAAACGCAGTCGGTCGGAATCCAGTGCCATTGGCGTTATGGGAGATGCCCGACACAGCCCTCGCGAGCGTAGACACCCGCTCTGCGGGCTCACGCGGCGGATGGCCACCCGGCTTCGACAAGGAGCGGCACAAGAAGCGGAACACTGTCGAACGCGCGCCGAGCTGCTGCTCGACGCCGGGTACGGCGACGAGGCGATGACGGAAGCGAGAGTGGGCGCGGCGGGCCGAGGTACAGCGTGTGTACGGTGGAGGCCGCGGGGCGCCGATGGAAGCAGACAAGGGAAGGCTGCGAGCGGCGGGACGGCGGACGAGTGCGGAGCTGGGTACAGCTGACGTGGCATCAGATCCCTCGGGGCGGCGGAGAGAGGAATGCCGCCGTGCTCTCGAGCAACGTAGAAGCCCCGCACGTTGGTGTACGAGGCTCTACGACTCTGCTGTTATCCCTTACCGGGAGGATGAAAACGGAGCCAAGACTCCACTCCAAACGATACAGAGGTTGCGATTCTCGCCCTGGATGCCTGCCCGCACTCGAGTAACGGCGGATTCGGGTTCGTCGGATTTCCCAGGGTTCCTGTGAGTGGACGCTACCGGTTGTGCCTGACAGGTATACACACCGGCTGCCCTGCGGGGGAGTGGATCAGTGAGTGGTGAAAGCGGCGTTCACGGGGACGCCGTGCCAGAGAAGCAGAGTCGGCTGGCCAGAAGCAGGTCGTCGAGGACATCGCGGAAGTGTTCACGGCGGTCGAAGCCGATCAGCCAGGCGGCTGTGAGGCGGGAGCGCCATTCGCTCTCCAGCAGGATCTCGAGTTCTTCGTCGGTGATCGTGTGGGCGGCAGCACTCAGGGCCTGAAGAAAGGGGGTGCGCTTGCTCTCGTCTTCTCGCGTGTAGTTGGCGTGGATGAGGTGCAGGTAGCGCCTGGCTCCCTGCGTTTCGCCCCGACTCGTGAGAGTGGTAGATCGAGGGCCGGTTTCGGAGAAATCCGCGACCGGCCCTCGACCGTTCGGCCATGAGCTACCTCTGAGCCCGGCGGGTCCACGCCTCGATGCCGGGCGGTTCCTCGAATCCGGCGACCGAGATCCAGGCTCGTACGAGGTCCTCTTTCGTCGTCACGTGGATGGGGCGAAACATATTGGCCAGGGGCCCCCCTTCGGGGAAGGCAATGGCGAACAGCTCCTCCGACACCACCGCGGCCACCGGCGATCGGCCCCCCGCGTCGAGAGCGGCACGCAGAGCCGGTGAGTCCGCCAGCCGGGTAGCCGTCACGAACGCTCGACCGCGCCACACCTGCTCGTCCCTGCCGATCTCCGCACTGTGCAGAGCGACGCGCAGTCTCAGCTCTCCGGATACGGCGTGGTCGTGCAGAGCGCTTTCCACGTGCCGGAGCAGATCCCGGACGAGACTGGCGCGACGGGTCTCGTGGGGGAAGAACAGGAGCATCTCGCCGTCCCCTGTGCGGCGCCTTTCGCAGTGCACGTCGGACACGTTGGTGAGCACGATGCCAAGGACAGCGTGCAGCGCGTGTTGCCGGTCGACCTGGACGGCCGTCTCGGCGTCGGAGAAGCCCGAGATCTCGGCTACGAGCACGACATATCTCCGCACGGGGCCCGGTGCATCGGCGTGCTGACTCAGCGGCTGCTGGACACCCGCGTCCGATTCCCCATTGTTGAGACGGGCGCGACTCCACTCCGTTCCGGCCTCCACTGCCAGCGTGGTCAGTACCCGCCCCAGGTCGCTGCGCTCCAGCAGGGGGCGCAGCACGTACCGGGCCGAAGGATCGCTGCTGTGTGCACGCAACCAGTTGAGCGCCATCTCCCCGGCTTCCCGTGCCTCTTTCTGGGCGAGGTCCTCCCTGTACAGCAGGGCGTTGAAGACGAACTGGGCGTCGCGGGTGGTGCCGTGACGTCGCAGCCAGCGCATCGCCGGAATCACGGTCCCACGCGCCTCCTCGGGGGTGAGGTCGGTGCGCTGCAACAAGGGGCGCAGGACGAACTTGGCCGACGAGTCGATGCCGACCGCCCGGAGCCAGTCGATGCCCAGGGTGACGAACCGGGTCAGCAGCTCCGGCGGCAGGTCGTCCCTGCGCAGTGCGGCACTCAGGACGAACTGGTTGGTGCGGTGGCCGCCATGCAGGTCCAGCCAGTTCAACGCGCGGTCTGCGACGCTGTGGATCTGTTCCTCTGACAGCTCGCGGTGCCGGAGCAGGGGGCGTAGCACGAACTGCGCCGACAGACTCCCGCCATGGACGTCGAGCCACCCCATGGCGTACTCCAGAACCTGTCGTGCCTCGCTTTCGCCCAGTCCGGTGACCGCGAGGAGGGGGGCGACCACGAACGCCCCGGCCTGGATGCCTCCGTGTACGCTCAGCCAGCCCAGCGCGTGGTGCACAACCTCTGCAGTCTGTTCCCGGGACAGGCCGGTACGTGGCAGTAGACCGTTGAGCACGTACTGGGAGCTCTCGGTGCCTTGGTCGGCGCGCAGCCAGGCCAGGGCCTGGTCGGCGGCGGCCCGTGCCTCTGCTGGTGTGAGATCGGTGCGCCGGAGCAGCTTGCGCAGCGCGGGAGCGGCATTCGCGTGGACGACGGACGGCTCACGTCCCCCCTGAGCGAAATCCGCGAGAACGCGGAAGCGCTCGGCATGCTCCGTGTCGCCGCGTTCGCGCGCGGCCCGGGCGATGGCCTCCAGGTCCGGTGCGGACGCGTGCTCGGCCAAGGCGTTCCACAGGCTTTCGGGCGGGGCGAGACGGCGGCGGAGCTCACGTCGGTGCCGCACGATGTCGTCCGAGAGCCGGAAGTGCGGCCGCGAGCCGCCCGCGTCGTGCGCCGCCGGCGGCACGGGGGACAGGCCCATGCCGATCAGGGCGTCGACAGGGACATCCCCCGGAATGGACGGGGCCGACCCGGTGCCGAGGTAGTCCACGGCGCCCTCCGCGAGGAGTGTGCCGGACATCAGAGGGCCGTGTCCGCAACGGCGGGCATCGATCGCGGCATCCACGACGGCGTCCATGACGGCGCGTTCGACGCCCGTCCCGGAGAGATACCGCTCGACCGCGCTGTCACCCGTCGGCAGGGTCTCGAAGACCAGGCTCTCTTCGTACAGGGTGCGCGCCTGCACGTGAGGATCGTCGTCGGTGGCTCCGGGGACGTTCGCCAGGGTGTTCCCGTCCTCGGTCCTCAGCGATCCCAGTACGAGTACGGGACCGCGATCGACCGTGAGCAGAAGGGACCGCAATCCGGACGCGATGCGCTCACCCCGGCCGCCGTCCGACCGGTCCAGGAGGTAGCGTTCCGCCTTGTCCAGCCATATCACCGTGCACGGGCCGATCGTGGACGGGGCATCCAGGGCCGCTTCCAGCTCGGCACCGGAGGAAGGCTCCCACAGCCACCAGTCGCGCGGCAGCAGGCGCGCGGCCTCAACGCTCGCCCGGCTCTTGCCGGAGCCGGGCGGCCCCACGAGCAGAGCCATCACGCTGGCCCCGGCGGCGCAGTCCCGCACGACGGCCTGTAGCCGTAGGTCGCTGTCGCGCACCTGGTACGGGGCCAGTTCCAGCCTCTCGGCGTCCTCGACGAGTTCTGCGACGGGACGGCCGAGTCGTGAGTGTCGTCCGGACGGTCTGCGGCCTCGCCGTTTCTCCGCCGCGGCAGCGTGATGGCGCAGCGCGGCGAGCCGGAACAGCGTCCGGCCGCCGTCGCCTTCCGGCTCCGCCTGTCGGACGAGATGGCGTGTCAGCCAGTCGAAGGCCTTTCCGTCGGTCGGAACGCTCCCTCCGGCGAACCACTCGTACAAGGTGGTGGACCGGAGGGACACCGGAGGCGACTCCTGGGCGGCCCGCCCGATCATCTCCGAGTGCGTCGGACTGCCGGCCCGCCTGTGCAGTGTCCGCAGGGCGGCGGCGAGCGCGGCCGGGCTGTCGGGTGGAGCCGCGCCGTACCGGGTCTGGAGGAGGAAGACAACGGCCACGCCCGCTTGAGGAGCCTCCCGCTCGACCACGGTCACGGACCGGTCCAGAGGCGCGAGACCGTCGGGCTTGTCCGACTCGTCGAGAAGCATCCTGAACTCGATGAGGGAGGAGGCTGCCGCGCCGCTCCCGAGCGCGTCCTCCACCGTGACATGCAGGGGGCCGCCGGGGGCGTGCCACACCAGGCCTTGCCCGGTCGCGTCGTCCTCCTGGGGCCGCCTTCGCAGGTCGACACCCTCGGTGGAGGGGTACCTGCTGAGATCGTCGACCACATCGACAGGCTTGAGCGGGCCTTCCGCCGTGCGGAGACCGTCGAGGTAGGTGTCCCGCCCCGGCCAGCCGCCCAGGGGAGACGACAGCGCAGAGCGCGTGTATGCGATCAGGTGCCGCAAAAGGATTCTGGCATCCCGGAGCGTGTCGACGGCAGGGCCCATGAGGCTCTGCACCGCATCCCCAATGTCACTTGCGACGATCGACGCCTCGTCGTCCGGACCGGCCGCCCCACCCGCACGTCCTTTGCCGGGGATCGGGCGCTCTGTTGTCTGCCCGCGACCGACCGAGCGCGCAGGCACGGTGACGGAGTCCGCCAACGGCGAATCCGCCACGGGGAGTTCGTCCGCTGCCCACGCGTCGTGCAGGACGGCCGCGATGCCCTGCGGAGCATACGGATGCGCGGCGGCGTGCCGGCTGAAGGCGGCTCGGGTCTGCCACTCGTCGTGGGTCGTCAGGTGCGTGCGCAAATACGTCCGGGCGGCAGCGTGCAGGACCAACACCGGATCACCGCCGGGGTCGCGCCGTATCACGAACAGGCCGCTGGTCAGGACCTCGGCCAGATCGGAATACGTGGCCGCGGGGACCGCCTGGTCGCGCAGCACGTGCAGGAGGGGAAGGGGCAGCTCCCGCAGGCCGGAGCAGAGGACGGCCAGGCGCACGGCGGGGGCCGGCGCCGTATGGGCGAACGCCTCGGCCAGCAGGGCGGGATCGGGCTGCCGGGCCGGAGCCGATCCCGCGCGCCCCTCGGGGAGGCGGCCGGTGGCGGGGACGAGGACGGCGCCGCATCCAGCGGGGTCGCTGCGCATGAGGGTGTTCGCCCAGGCGCCCAAGGAGTGCGGGGTGCACGACACGACGGGCAGGGCGGACCACGACCCGGCGGTCTTGTCATCCTCTTCGTACGCTCGAGGTCTCAGCCGCGGCGGCACCGTGAAGCGGAGGGAACCGTTGGGACTGCCTGCCCGACCACCCGTCACGCTTACGGCGGTCAAGTTCAGGGCGGAGCGGCGCCACAGACGCGGGGGCAGCGGGTCGAGCAGCGCCACCGGGATCTGCTCGCCCCACTCGCGCAGGAGCAGCCAGGGCGCCGGGGTGTGCCAGCCGCGGGCGGCGCAGTCGGAGACCACCACGACCAGGCGCCTGCCCTGGGTGCCGCTGCCGTGGTGGGGGACGCGCGCGCCGCGAACCTCGCGCCCGTGGTGGTCGAGTACACGCGGCTCGGGTCCCTGCCACTCCAGCCGCCAGGTGTGGACAGCGCGGAATCCTCCCAGAGCGGTCAGGAGCCGGATCACCGCGCGTGAGGTCTCCTCCCACACGCTCATGCTCAGGGAGGAGTCCACGAGGACGACCGCCTCGAACCAGGGCTCCGGAGCAGGGCGGAACAGCGGGACCAGGGGGCCTCCGCGTGCGTAGTGCTCCACGGTGGCTTCGATGTCCAGCCGACTGCGCCCACCACGCCGCCACGGCCTGCGGAACGGCTGGATCGCACGGCCGACGGCCAAGGCGTCCGGCAGCGGATCGGCGCGCCCCAGGGACAGGGGGACACCGCGCACTGTCGTACCCGTCCCGGAGCGGCGCAGGGACAGCTCCGCGCTTCCCCTGCTCGGTGCACCGGCGGCCCTCACGTTCTCGGGCGCGTCCCCGTCGGCACCCGCCACCACGTCGGGCGCCGGGTCCGGTGTCATCTCGTCGGCATGGACGGCCGTCGACGGTACGCCGCCTTCTCCGACGACACCGGAGGCCGCCAGCCACACCGCGTCGGCGAGGGTGCCCGCGTCTGCCCCGGCAGGCAGCGACACCCGGCTCAGCGCCTGGAGAAGGCGGGCCAGAGCGTCAGGCACGGGAGAGTTCACGCAGGATCAGCTTGCGCAGCTCCTTGTACTGGTCCGGTGCGGGTGCGTGGTCGCCGGTGAGCAGGGCCACGGCGTTCAGCAACTGGTCGATGGCCAGATGCTCGCCCGCACCGACACGCCCGGCGAACGCTGTGACGAGCTTCTCGACACTGTCAGGCACATCGTCGAAGTGAGCCTGGACGATCCCTTTCAGTAGTCCTTCGTCCAGCGGCGGCATGGCGTAGCGGATGCAGCGCCGCAGGAAGGCCGGTGAGAAATCCCGCTCGCCGTTGCTGGTCAGGAGGATGAACGGGAACTGCGTGCACCGCACGCGACCGCGCTCGACGGAGTGCTCCTCGTCGCTGTGCCACTGCCGGACCAGGACGCGGGGGCGGCGGTACCGTACGAGTTCGGGGATCTCGAACTCACCGCGCTCCAGCACTTCCAGCAGATCGCTGGGCAGGTCCAGGTCGCTCTTGTCGATCTCGTCGATGAGCAGGGCGCGCGGCCGCTCCCCGGGCAGCAGAGCGGTACCCAGCGGACCCAGTTGGAGGAAGGGGGAAATGTCGTCCCGGCTGCGCCCGTGCCCCGCCGCCCTGCCCGCCCGTCCGTGCGGCGTCGCGGCGCGCAGGCTCTGGGCATGGATGCGCCCCAAAGCGTCGTAACGGTACAGGGCTTCGGTCAGCGAGCTACGGGACGTGATGTGCCAGCGCAGCACAGGGCCGAGGTCCAGCTCGTGAGCGACCTGCTCGATCACGGTGGACTTGCCCGATCCCGCCGGTCCGCTGACGAGGAGTGGCCGGCGCAGGTGTAGGGCCGTGTTGACCGCGTCCACGAGACCAGGCGGTGGCTGGTACTGCCGGTGCTGCGGCGTACGGGGGAACGTGCGCCACGGGGGCGGATCGGCCAGCGGAGTGTCCCGCTGCTTGCCGTCGCCGCGGTAATAGGGATTCCAGCTCACCATTCCTCCTCGGGGCCGACCACGACGCGTTGTTCGAAGGGTCGGCAGAATTCCAGCCAGGCTTCGTCGTGCCAGACCGCGCGAACGTCCCCCAGACACGTCCCGCAGTCCTTGTGTTCCGCGGACCACCGCTGCCGGTAGGCGGCGGCCAGGCCGTCAGGAAGGCTGTGCCAGCTCTGCTGAACCAGGGCCCGCAGGGCATCGGTCGCCCGGGTGTCCGAGCGCGGCCACAGGATGATCGGAGCGTAGGGCAGCAGCTGCTCCAGGGTGTCCTGCAGGCTGTCGGGATGATGGTCGAGCCCGACCACGGTGTCATACCGGCCGGTCATGAGGCCCCGTTCGAGCCCTTGCCGGTCGTCCAGGACAGACACCCCGATCCACTCCACCGCCACGGCGGCGGTCATGCCGCGCAGGGTCTTACGGGCAGCGTCGTTCATCTCGGCATTCTCTTCGGCCGGATCCATACGGCCGCTCCACCGGACCACGACGTCGTGGTTGACCCCGAGGAGGCGATGGCCGACCTTCGCCTCCTCGGGCTGCCAGCGCGCCAGCAGGTGAGCGGGGGCTGCGACGTCCACGTTGACCAGCTGTTCCGGCGAGGGGAGCCGGTCGCGCGCCCACGCGAGCACGGCACCGATCGCCCGGCCCGTGCCCAGGCGGTCCGCGGACCCACACCGGAAGCGCTGATGTACCGGCAGCCGCTCCCCGGTACCGACGAGCCAGGCATCCACTTCCTCCGGCCAGCCGGTCAACGCGCCGGCCAGGCTGACGACGAGGCGCAGCTCCCCCTGCTGCCGCTTCCGCGCGAGCTCAGTCCTGGCATCGTTAAACTCGGTGACCGCCCCGAGGCCACGCGCCCACTGCCGCAGCTGTGCGTCGACCTCGGCCTCACCACACAGTTCGGCGAGGGCTGCGACGAACCGGGCAGGCGCCTTCCACCGGGGCTCATCGACGCCCTCCACACGCAGCGCCGCGTACTCGACCAGGTCGCGCAGCAGCTCGGCGCCCTCCGCGTCGGGAGGAAGCCCCGCCAACTGGCGTGCGTCACGCAGCAGTTCGCTGGTCAGGACGTCGGCGAGCACCGTGTTGAGGAGCGCCACCGTATCGGCACACGTGAGGAGCGTGGCCACCACCTGGATGACCCGGGCGCGCCACCGTGGGTCGGCCACGTCGTCCACCTGGCCCTCCTGGGCGAATGTGTGCAGACCATCGAGCTCCCCGCGCGTCAGAGGCGTCGGCAGCCGCATGTCGGCCCGCCACATCGACACGGCTTCTTCGAGGTCCCGCAGGCCCACCGGCCCCACCGGGCCGCCTGCTGCACCGGGGGCGGAGCCCACGTTGCGGGCCAGCCACAGCCCCTCGGCGACGAAGGGGTCGTTGTCGTACTCGAACCGTCCCACGGCCTGCCCGACGACACGGCTGCGCAGCTTCCTGGTGAGCTGCCTGTCCGCGTACACCTTGGTGCCCGCTCCGGCGAGACCCTCCCGCAGTACTTCGACCAGCGCGAAGGACAGGCGCATGCCCCGGGCGGCCTGGTCGGCGGCCGCGGCGGTGAGGACGGACAGTCTCGTACGGCCGGCCCTGACCCCGCCCGCGATCCGCCCCGCGTCCGGCATCGCGCCGGCCGCGTGACAGGTGTCGACGAGGGCGATCACGCCCTCGACCCCGGGCTCGTCGACGGCGTCTGTGAGCAACTGGCCCACGTGCAACGCGGACATGGTGCTTCCGGTCGTGGACCCGGCGACCATGTAGTACAGGTCGGCCTGTTGCGGCGGGGTGAAGCCGTGTCCGAGCAGCGCCACCACCAGGACGGCGTTGTCCTCCCGCGCGCACCGGACCGCCTCGTGCACGGCCTTGAGGACATCCTCGGTGGTGAGCGTCGAGCCGACCAGGAGGGAACCGTGCTCGCCAGCGCGAGGGGCACAGGCCCCGAGCGCCGGGTCCGTCAGCACGGCATGCAGATCCTGGGCGGCCTTCCTCAGCCGGGACAGCTTGCCCATGGCCGTGCACTGCGCACCCACAACGACAACGTGCCGGCGTCGCTCGTCGGTCACCTCTTCAGCGCTTCGATCAAGGGCCCGGCGACGCCCGGCTGTCGGAGGTACTTCGTTGCCGTGTGGACCCACAGACCGTCGGAATTCACGCGACTGGTCACCGGTAGGACCCCCGCCGCGTTGGGCAGCATCCAATTCTCCAGGCGAGGTCGGCCCACCACGATGTCGTCGCGGTCCCAGAAGTTCAGCCACCGCTCGACGCGGTCGGGGGTGCGGGGCGGCTGCGGCACCAGCCGTTGCAGCACCGCCGCCCCGGTGGCCAGCGGGGATCCCAGCGTCATCAGCAACGGAACCGGCCCCTTGTGGTCGCGCAGCGCTTCGAACGCGACCACGGTGCCCAGCGAGTGGCTCACCATGATCAGCGGCCGGCCGGGATCGGTCCCCTTCAGTACCCGCTCGCGGATCCGAGCGTCCAGAGTGCGCCGGGTGCCGTCGGCTTCCCGCCTGCGGAGGTAGCGCCCGACCTGGGCCAGGTGCCACAGCAGCGGTATGCCGCTCGCCCACTGCGCGGACCCCCGCAGCCCCGGTACCTGCAACAGGGTCGTCAGAACCCTCCCGAGAACACGGAACGGCTCTCCGGCGCCCTGCTCCTCGTCCTCGTTGTCGCCCGGCAACTGCGCGCGGGCGTCTTCGGCCACGGCTGCCGTCCGCCGGTCCCCCCGCTCCAGGGCCTGCCGGGCGAGTTCGTCGACCAGCGCCTCGACGAACTCGGTCATGAAGGCGGCGTCCTCCTGTTCGCCGAGCGTCCTGGCTCCGTCTCCCTGGGACTCGGCGTCGGTGAACAGGTCGCTGTAGTCGGCGAAGCGCACCTCTGCCAGCCAGCCCTGCGTCAGCCCGGAGACCGCGTCGGCGTGTCCAGCTCCGCGTGCTCCCTCGGCCAGGGCCGCGAGCCACTCACGTCGTTCACGCGCGGCGTCCCGGAGGCCGCCGATCCCGTGGACGAACACCAGTTGAGGAGTGCCCGAAACGCTCACTCGTGCCCCCGAAGTACCTTGCTCCGACAATCAGGTGAACCCTAGCGACAACTCATGGCCCCGGGGCGTGAATCAGCCATGTGACGGGCGGAGGGCGGCGCCGGGGCGAGATTGGTCCGCCCGGTCAGGGCTGCGGCGAAACGTACCTCGGGGTGTTGCGCGAGGGCCCGGCCCGTGTGCGCGAGTGCGTGAGGAGCGACGGTAAGCCAGCACAAGGCCTCGACGCCCTGTCCGAGAGGCTCGTGGTCGTACTAGACGGCCAGATGGAGGACACCGGTGGCGCGCAGCCGCTCCTGGCGCCGCTTGGCCGCGGTCTCCGACAGGCCGCCGACGGTCTGCAGTTCGGTGAGGGAGGCCCGGCCGTCGAGTTGCAGCACGTTCAGCATGGCCAGGTCGGCGGGTCGGGGGCGACGGGCGCTGGGAGGGGTGCGGCGGCAGGGATACGCAGGGCGTTCTCCTCGTCGGGATCGAGCGCGCTGATCTTGCGCAGCCAGCTGAGGGGGCGAAGCGGGACGTGGTCTCGTACGTGGGCACGACGAACTCCTCCTGGAAGCACGACCTCGGCCGGTGGTCGGGGCGGTGGTGGTTGTTCGTGTGAAGGGGCCGGTGACGTGGTGCTGTCTGGGCCGCTCAGCGGGAGCCAGTTGGAGGTGCGACTTCTGGAGATAGTGGGGATTGCGCGATTTGCTGCGGGGTCTGGACAGGTCTCGTAGAAGGCGTGCATCACCCCTGGCAGCCGCGTCCCGTCTGCCGCCGTTACGAACGGCCTGGCGCGGTCACGGTTGGTGCACGGTGTGCCGCATGAAGCGCCATAACCGGGTGATAGGACTGGTGTGCATGGGAGGGTGAAGAACATTCAGGTGAGCAGGTGAGTAAGGAGACGTGGCTGACGTGGCCGAGGGGACGGGGCCGAGCCCGAAGCTGACCCGTACACACCGGGCACTCATCGGAGTGGTAATGGCCGGAGCGGTGCTCATCGCCGCGATCGGGTTCGCGGGTTCGTACGCGGCGGTGCGCGAACTCGCCCTCCAGAAGGGCTTCGGGGACTTCTCGCTGGTCTTCCCGATCGGTATCGACGCGGGTATCTGTGTCCTGCTCGCCCTGGACCTGCTGCTGACCTGGCTGCGCATCCCGTTCCCGCTGCTGCGCCAGACCGCCTGGCTGCTGACCGCCGCGACGATCGCCTTCAACGGAGCCGCGGCCTGGCCCGACCCGCTCGGCGTCGGCATGCACGCCGTCATCCCGGTGCTGTTCGTGGTCTCCGTCGAGGCCGCCCGCCACGCGGTGGGCCGGATCGCCGACATCACGGCCGACAAGCACATGGAGGGCGTCCGCCTCACCCGCTGGCTGCTCTCCCCCGTACCGACGTTCAAGCTGTGGCGCCGCATGAAGCTCTGGGAGCTGCGCAGTTACGAGCAGGTCATCAAGCTCGAACAGGACCGGCTGATCTACCAGGCCCGCCTCCAGGCCCGCTTCGGCCGCAACTGGCGCCGCAAGGCCCCCGTCGAGTCCCTGATGCCGCTGCGCCTGGCGAAGTACGGCGTCCCGCTGGCCGAGACCGCCCAGGCCGGCCTCGCCGCCGCGGGCATCGAACCCGCCCTGCTCCCCCCGGCCCCGGCCCAGGCCGCCCGGGTCCCGAAGCAGAGGCAGAGCCCCGCCGGTGAGACCTCTGCCGCGCAGAAGATGGAATTTACGCAGCTGCGTGCCGGAGAACTGCATCCGTCATTCCAGGTGCCTTCAGTAGCCGCTGTACGGCAGCCCGAACCGGCACCGGACGATGCCAGGGCCGGCGGACGTCTCGCGGATGCCTACCGGGCCTGGATTGGCGCCTATGGTTCCGAGCCGACGAGTGCGCAGTTCGCACTCTGGCTCCAGGACCGGTACGGCATCGCCACAGCAGCCGGAGACCCGCTGTCCGACGAGCAGATCAGGCCCCTGCTGCAGGTGCTCAAGCAGCGCGGCGCGCCCGCACCCGACGGCGGGTCCGGCCCCGGTGCTTCCCAGGACGCATCCGAAGAAGAGACATGGACCGACTACTTCTACAACGCCTGGCTCACGTACGCGGCGGAACGAGGCTCGTATCCTGACGCCGGCGCCCTCGCTGAGTACGTGTACCAGCGCGACGGCATCCTCGGCGCCACCGGGCAGCCCGTCACCGCAGACGAACTTCGGGATTACGTCGTCCTGTTCCAGGAGCATGAACAGGGCAACGACGGGACTGGGCCTGCTCCGCAACACCGAGCTCGGTACAACGGCGACGACAACCTCGGCGAGGCCGGTCCGGCACGGGCGGAAGCGGACCAGACCGTCGAGACGGCCCCCGATCACGAGGGTGAGGAGAGCGACGATCAGGGCTCTCTCCCGAGCGGACCCGATGACGACCCGGAGGAGCAGCTCGGTGCACCGCCATGGTTCGTTGCTGGCCAGCAGGATCAAACGCGGCCGATGGAACAGCGCGCCGTACACGCGTCCGGGCGGGAGAGTAGCGGCCGCAGCGTTGTTCAGGTGCGGGTCCCGAAGCCCCGTGATGAGGGCGAGCCCGACACCGAGGAGTCGGCCCCGGACATCCGTGAGAGCGAGGTCGAGCAGCAGGACGGCTCTCACCTGACCTGCCCGGCACGGGTGGAATTCCACTACAGGCAGTTGTCACCGGAGGAGCAGAAGCGTTCGGCGAAGGCTCTTGCTCCAGTCCTGGCGGAGCGCTGCGGCTACCAGGAGGGCACGGTGCGGAAGTACCTCGGGCCGATCAAACGGGCCGCCGGTGTGTGACGTTCCACCACCGTGGAATGCGGGCGAGCTGCCCGGAGCGCTGCACGGGGGTGGGGGTGGAATCCACGGATTTCACCCCCACCCCCGTCTGCTGTCCCGGCCCCGCAGGCGCATCCGGGGCCATTGCTTTCCGGCATTGGAGCAGCGGGTGTGCGGCCGGGGAGTGCTGGGGTGAGGCCTGGCGTCGGCTCAGGGGGTGGAATGCTGTGACCTGCAATTTTCCAGTGTGGGTCAGCATTTGGGTCATACCCTGCTCGCGTCTTCCGCGCTGCTGTCACTGCTCGTCGAGAGGGCGGGCGGTGCTGTCGGCAGGCCGTGGCCAGCAGTGGGGGACAGGTCGTTCTGTGTGGGAGCGGCCAGGTGGAAAACGGGCACGGCGTCGCTGCGACGGGCGCGGTCGGGGGTGGAATTTTCCACGTTCCTTGTGGCCTTGCGGTCGGCGCGGTGGCTGGGTTGGTGAGCGGGTTTTCCACCCTGCTGCGGGAGCCTTCGGCGGTCGGGGATCTGGGCGGCGAGGGGTGGAACGTAGCCGCGTCTCCGGTTGTGCTGTGTGACGGTCTGTCATTGTGCCGGGCACTTGTGGCCGGCGCTGTGGGCGTGGCGGGCCGCCGCTCAGGGCGGGCGCCGGCAGAGGTGGCCGCCAGCAGGAGGCCGGTCTCCCGGATGTGGCCGGGGCGGTTCTGGTCCATTCGGTGGCAGCGGGTGCCGCGTCAGGGGGGGGGGCGGGCGGTCTCCTCTCCACGACGGCAAAACTTTCAGTGAAACTTGAAGTGTGGTGGTGGGTGTGTCACGCTCGCCCCATGAGCGAACCGGATTTTGCCGCACTGCGGAAGCGAGTCGAGAAGGCGGAAAAGGTCGCCGACAGCTACAGGACCGAGCTGTACGAAGCTGCCGTCACTGAAGCCATGAAATCGACCGTGTACGGCCACGTCTCCGCCGTTGCCCGGGAGTCAGGCATCAACGTTCAGCACCTTCGTGACCTCATCAACAAGGTCGACCCCGGATGGCTCGCCAAAGCGTCCGAGGAACGCCAGGCCGCCAAGTCCAAGCGCAAGGAAACGGCGTGACGTGACATAAGCGCAGCCCCGGCCGGATCCTACGGCCCCTGCTGCGCACAGCCATATGCCGGCACGTGCTGACCTGCAGTTTTCCAACTGGGTCAGCATTTGGGTCAGCGCGCTTTCCCTGTAACTGGCCGATGCGCCGAAGGCTCTGCACTTCGCTCGGAAGTGCAGAGCCTTCGGCGTTCACCGGCACCCGAGCAGCCTCGGGTGAGGCATCCTGCGGCCGTCCCCGCGCAGGGGGAGCCGACGGTCCGGCCTGCGGCCTGCTACAGCAGGCGGAGGACCTGCTCCGTCTCCTCGTCCATGGAGGAGCCCAGCTCCAGGAGGAGTTCGTCGAGCTGCCGGACCGACGATTCGAGCGCGGCTTCTTCACCAAGCAGTGACAGCGCCCGGAACTTGTGGCGCCACAGGCATTCCATTTCCCGCGCGACGTCCAGGCCTCGGGTGGCTGCCCACAGGGCGTTGCGTGCGTCCCCGCGGGCGAGGTACCGCTCCGCGAGGTCGTCGGCCGCGTCCACGATCGCGGAGATCATTTCCTGGGCCAGGGATTCCGCCCACGCGTACCGGCGGGACGGGATGCCGGAGAACGGCCGGCCGTGGACGAGTTCCAGAGCCTGGCGCAGCAGCTGATCGCCGGCCGGGCCGTCGGTGGTTCGGCCGGAGTGGGCCAGCTGCTGGAAGCGGTCCCAGTCGCAGCCGACACCGGCCAGCCGGTAGAGCTTGTCGGGCTGGGTGCTCACGTGGGGGAGGTGCTTGTTGCCCTGTGCGTCGGCGCCCAGCCATCTGCGGACGTCTCCGAGGCGGGTGTTGCGTGTGTCGCGGGTGACGATTCCGCCGGGTGCGAGGACCTCGTCGAGCTGGTGGTGGTTCGCCCCGGGGTGAAGCACCAGCCAGGCCGTCATTTCCAGCGCGAGGGTGCGCCGGTTGGACTTGATGGTGCCGTTGGCGCCGAGGAGATCGACTGTCCCGAGGACCTGCACCAGCGGGCGGTCCGGGCTGCTGTCGGCGCCGGCTCCGGCGGGCTGCTCGGGAAGAGGGACGGCCTCGTCGCGGGCGGGTGTGGCCTCTTCCGGGCCGGCAGGTGCGGGGATCCGGGAGCTGACCCGGGGGGCGGGGCTGGACAGCGACGGCAGGACGGGAGTTCCGGGGGACGGCGATGCGGTGGGCAGCGGCTCCGGTCCGGCGGGCGGGGCGGCAGGGTCTTCCTCGTCGTCGGTGCCCTCGTCCTCCAAATCGGCGAAAGCGGCCATCAGCCCCGGCTTGCTCACCGGCTCTGCAGCCTCACGTGCGGAAGGTGCCCCTGCCTCCGAAGGGACAACGGGGGAGGGCTGCTGACTCCCCACCGACTCCGTGGCCGGCTCCTGTGCAGGGGCGGGGACGTCGCCGGGTGCGTCCGCGGTGAGCGCGACGTCCAGGATGCTGGCGTATTCGGCGTCGGAGCACACCGACAGTGCGACGCTGACCGAGGTGCCCGGAACGGTGACGTACGGCAGATCGGTGTCCACCGACCACGCTGCGCCCGCTGCTTCCAGTACGGCGGTGCTGCTCGTAACCACGGCCACCGCCGACCGAGGCTGCCGCCCCAGCACCTCCCACAGCACATCCAGGGTTCCCTCGGGCGCCGGGCAGGAATCCAGATCCGCGACGACGACCAGCGGCCACAGCCCGCCCACCTCCGCCACCGAAAGATCCGGCGCCCCGCTGGCCCCGTCACCGAGACCGTCCAGGGCCTGCTGCTGCTCCGCGTGATGGGCCTGCAGGACCTGTACCGCGTCGGCCAGGTCCGGATACGGAGTGACCCGGTCGCTGTCCACCATCGCCAGTCCGGGAGCGGTGTCCTCTCCGGCGACCGCGATGTCGAGCTGCTCGGCGAGCGGTGAGAGCGCGAGCGTCAGCGCGAGGGTCCGCAGGACCTCGCCGCGCAGGCCGCCGGTGAGGTGGAGCGCGCCGGTGTGCTCCAGGTCGACGAGCACGATCGCGCCCTGGTCGTCCTTACCCAGCGCGATCAGCCCCGGATAGGGCGGATCAACCTCCTGGCTTTCCTGCGGGGGCAGCAGTTCACCGGAGTCCGCCGGGCACCACCACACCGTGCTCTGCGACGGATCGGTGGTGAACGGGGCGACCGCCGGGGCGGGCGCGTCCAGGTGCAGCCGGACCCCCTCGGTGCCGAGCTGCACAGCGGCCAGGGCGGGAAGCTGCCGGCCCTCCTCGGCAAGGGTCGCCGCTGCTGTACGCAGCGCCCGGTCCAGCAAGGTCAGTTCCTCGCTGGCGTCCGCGCTGCGCAGCGCGATTTCCGTGAGGGCGGCCTGGCCGGAGGGCATCGGGATGCGGTGGCCGCGGCGTCGGCGGCGCTGCTGCAGGATCCGCCGGGTGGCCAGGGTGCCCACGAGTCCGGCGGCCAGGACTCCGGTGGCTCCCAGGCCGACCATGCCGGCCCGCATCCCGGTCGTAGTCTGTCCGTCCTTGGCGGCGGCGGTGGCTTCCGGCGCCGGTTTGCCGGGCGACGGCGTCTTTGCGGCGGGGGAGGGCGTCACCGTGGCAGACGGGTCCGCAGTCCGGCTCTGGTCGGGGGAAGGGGTGGCGGGCGCCGACGGCTCGGTATCCGGGGTTGGCTGTGTCGGCGGTGCAGGGTCCTTCTTGGCCGGCTTCGACGATTCGTGGTCGTCCCGGGCGGGGGGCTTGGTACCGGAGTCGGAGCTGTGGCCGGGCAGGGCGAGTTTCTGGCCCGGATAGATCCGGTCGGGATCGTCGAAGACCTGCCCGTTCGGCTGCTCCTCGCCCTTGTTCGCTTTGTACAGCTCGGGCCACCGGTCTCCGTCGCCGAGCTGTTCGTCGGCGATCTTTGACAGGTAGTCGCCCGGTCGGACGGTGTACGGCTTCGGGGAATCTGCGCCCTCTTCCTGTGTGTTGGCCGAGGTCTTTGCCGCCTGGGTGGCGGTGGGGGAGCCGGGCCCGGTCTCGGGCGTGGCGGGAGGCCGGGCATCGGCGGGCAGCGTGATGACCGCGCCCTTGGGTAGGTACTGGTCGCCGGCGGCGAGTTCGGGGATGCCGGGGTTGAGAGCCGCGATGTCCTTCCACCGGGGCCCGCTGCCCAGATACGTCTCGGCGAGCTCCCACGGTGACTCCGTGGTGGAGGTGACGGTGTGCCGCAGCCCGGCCTGGTTGGTCCGCGTGGTGTCGTGCTTCGCCGACGGGCTGCCGGTGTCCTGCCCGACGGTGTGGGTCGCGGTCGCGGCGACCGCGGGAGTGACTGTGGCCGCGGACGCGGCGGTCGGGGCGAGCAGCACGATGCCGCCGATCAGGAAACTGGCGAGCGACTGCATTCCGCCCAGGCCCCGGATGCGGGGGGCGGAGCGGCGGCGCAGCACGGCCACGAGCTCCACCAGGACGGAGAACCCGAATGCCGCCCACGCGACCCAGCCGATGCAGGTCAGGACGACAAGGAACAGTGACCCGTCGTCCTGCTGGGTCAGCAGGTCCAGCCCGCCGGAGAGCTCGGTCGGCTGGTGGCCCACCCTGAGAAGCAGGTACGGCACGCCGCCGACCAGGGCCACCAGGAGGGCCAGGCCGAGCAGCGCCCGCAACAGGGCTGCGGCGGCGCGCAGCGGGGCGGGGATGCGGTGGGCCATGGTGGGGCTCAGCCTCCAGCTTGGGTCTGCAGATGGGCTTTCGCGGTGCCGGTCACGTTGATCGTGCCTACGCCGACGAACTGTGCGAAGTAGGTGTCGTAGGTGTCGTGGACGGTGACGGTGAGGCTCTGTCCACCTTCGGTGACCTGCACGTCGCCCTGGATGCCGGCGGCGGTGAGGTAGTCCTGGACAGCCCCGACGGCGGCGTCGGGGTCGATCGTGATGGCGGTTCCCTCGATGGCCTGGGCGGGGTCGAGTTGCTGGCCGGCGGTGCGGGCGGCCTCCTGGGCGAGCGAGGTCGCGCGGTTCCCGGCGTTCAGAGCGCCGCCTCCGTCGACGAGCAGCCCCATCACCATCAGGATCGCGAGCGAGGCCAGGGCGAAGAACAGGGACATCGATCCGCGGTCGCGGCGGCGTGCGGTCAGTGCCGCATGCCGCTGGTCCATGAAGCGGCGGACTGCGGTGGTCACTGGCGCCCCCGGTAGGTGTCGATGGGGCTGGTCCACGACGCGGTCAGCGTCTTGGCCCCGGGCAGGCCCGGCAGCCCGATGTCGGAAAGGTTCGCCGTGCAGGCGACCGTGGCCGTCACATTCGCCTCCACCCCGATATCGAGGGCGTAGCCGGCGGTGTCGACCACGACACTGGAGGTCCGGCACGTGATGCCCTCGCCCTGGAGGCTGCGGGCGGCCGCGGCCTGGGCCTGCGCCTGGGCGCTGCCGGCGTCGCGTTCCAGGGACGCGGCGCGGGCAGCGGCGCGGGCGGCGGAGTCCACGGCACCGTCGGCGTCCGTCACCCGCCCGAACGCGATCATGAGCAGGAGCAGGGCGATCATCACGGGTGCCAGAACCGCGGTCTCCACCGCGTAGGAGCCCCGGTCACGGCGCAGCCCCTGCGCCAGTCGGTGACCGTAGGCGCGGGCCGTCACGGGGTGGTCCAGCGCTCGACCGGCGCGTCGGCTTGCTGGACGACGTCCAGCGTCAAGCCGGGCACCAGTGTGGCGACGCTGCCGCGCACGGTGATGCGGATCTCCTGCGCGCTGCTGCCGGCCGATGACACGCTCGCCCCCTGGACGCTCCCGCCGAAACGGCTCAGAAAGTCCTGCGCCTGGGCGACGCCGTCACCTTCGCCGGCACCGAACTGCCGCCCGGCCTCCACACCCTGACGGGCGGCGGACTGGGCGACCTTGCGCGCGTGGTAGTACAGGCCGACCTGGACGGCAGTGAAGATCAGCGCGAGCACGACGACGGCCAGAACCGCGAACTCCACGCTTCCGAATCCGCGGTCGCCCCGCAGCCGGCGCGCGGCTGCGCGCCTTCGCCGACGGGGTACTGCCGCGCCGCCTCTTAGAGGATCGTGTGTGTGGTTCATCGGGCCGATGCCGTGGGCGGCTTGCCGGCCTGTGCCTGCTGAATGCGCTGGACGACCATGTCGGTGAGGGAGAGGAGCCTGTCGGACGGCAGGTCCGTGCCAGCCTTCCAGCTGTACTCGATCTTCGCGATGACGGCACCCTGCCGCACGTTGATTCCCTTGCCAATCCAGACCGGTGAGCTGCTTGACGGCTCGAGCTCGAAGCCGTCGATCTCGTCACCTGGCGGGTTCTCGCCCACTTCGTCGACCGTGCCTTCGCCTTTGAACAGACGGGCAGCAGTTGGGACATTGGAGAAGGAGATGAGACGGATCGCCAGTTCCTGATCCTCAAGATTCGTGAACCCTGCCAGTCCGAACGTGAGCGCCTCACCGCACCACTCGTCCGGCCAGCCCTCGGACTGGCAGTACGTGGCGTCGTCGGTGTTGTCCCACGCCTTGCGGGTGCGGGACTCGTCAAAGTCGACCGGGATACTGAACTCGTTCGGCAGGGCCGCTTCCAGCTGGCTGGTGAGCAGCACGCGGGCTGCGGGCGCGCTCGCTTTGCCGTCGCCGGGGGTGGCCAGCCCCTTCCCTGCGGGAGGCGGGGTGTCGCTCTGGGTGTCGCATCCGCTGCCCAGGACAGCCGTCAGCACGATGACCGACGCGTATGCGGCCAGGCTGGTGGTACGGGACCGCGGGACTTGGGTCACTACGTCTTTCTCCTCTTCGACGTGATGGCGGTACGGGGGCGTGTCAGCCGCCGTTGATGATGCCGATCTTCTCCATGAGCTTGGTGCGGATCGCCAGGACCAGCAGGCCGGCGCCGACGAGCAGCGCACCGGCGATCAGCGCCAGTTCGGTGCTGGTCTGTCCGGCGTCCTTGCCGGCTCTCAGAGCCTCGTACCGGCCGCGGATCCATACGGTCAGGGTCTGGATGTCCATGAGCGTTCTTCTTTCAGCTTCCGAGGATGGTGATCGTGACGGGGATCATCACGAAGGTGAGCATGAGGATGACGCCGAAGGTGACCGGCAGGATCATTGCCGCGCTCGCCGCGTTGGCCTGGGCCTTCGCGTCCGACAGCAGCGCGATGCGCAGCTGCCGGGCCTGGGCCTGCAGGGTGGTGTAGACGGCCGCGCCGTCACCGGCGAGGGCGAGGGTGTCGGCGGGGCGGGTCAGTTCGGGGATGTCGAGTTCGTCGCCGAGCTGCTTGAGGGCGTCCCAGACGGTGACGCCGGCGAGGTCGGCCTGGTGGAAGACCTGCCGCATGCGCACGAAGATGAAGCCGTCGCCGACCTCCGCGGTCTGGGTCAGGGCCTGGGCCGCGCCGGAGTTGGCGATGCGGGCCAGCGCGACGCGCTCCAGGTAGGAGGCGGCGGCGTGGCGGACGACGAGCCGGGCCGCTGCCGCGTCGCGGGCGACTTCCTTGCCGGGCCAGAACCAGAACAGGCCGGCCAGGGCGAGGGAGACGGCTGCGGGAACCGCGAACGGGAAGGCCGCGCCGGCTGCGGCGAGGAGAGCCTGGAGGAGCTGTGGAAGCACCAGGCCGTACAGGGCGAACAGGAACCTCTTGCCCAGGTGCTCGGCCGGACTGATCCTCAGCAGGTTCAGGTCCTTTACGGGCAGCGTGATGCGCCCGCCGAACTCGTCGAGCAGCCGGGCACCGACGCGTTCGGGCAGCGTGCCCGTGGACGTGGGCGCCGTGGTCGGCAGGAGAGGGCTGCTGGTCTTGGAGACGTCCAGCCGGTCCAGCACGGAGGCGAGATCGCGGCGGGCCGGCATGGCGGCGCGGACGGCCAGGCCGATCAGGGCGCCGGCCGCGGCTGCGGGAAGTACGGCTTCCATGGGGATCACCGGGCGCCTCCCGCGGTGGTGGTGAGCTGTGCGGCGGTGGCCGGGAGAGGGGTGATCAGGCGGGGGTCGGGCTGGGTCCGCGCGATCTTCCGCAGCCATCGCAGGGTGTAGGCGAAGAGGCCGCCGAGGGCGGCGAGGACGATCTGTCCGACCGGGGACTGATACCAGCCGGACCAGGCGTCGTTGAGCATGCAGCCGACCACGACGATGCAGATGACGAGCGAGACCATGCGCGAGCTCTTGCGGACCTTCGCCCGGTCGGCCTCGATGTCGCGGGCGTCGGCGGCCTGCTGATGGATCGTGACCGCCAGGGCTTCCAGCGCGTCGGACAGCCCGGGGCCCTTGTAGACGGCGTGGGACTGGAACAGCAGGACGACGTGGTCGGACACGCCGTCGGCGAGCTCGTCGGCGAAGAGCGCGAACGCGTCGTGCGCCTCCATGCCGGAGCGCAGCCGTTCGGCCAGGGCCCGCACGTTCGGGGCGATCGGTGCGGGCGCGGCCTTCGCGGACGTCCGGATCGTCTGGGGGAGGCTGATGCCGGCCTGGTGGACACCGGCGAGGTGGTTGAGCCACTGGCCGAGCGCCTCCAGGCGCTCGATTCTCTGGGTCGCCGCGGTGCCGGGGTTGAGGACGTAGGGCAGGCCGAGGACGGCGGCGCCGGCGAGGAGGCCGTGGACGGGCCAGCCGGTCCAGGCCCACACGACCAGCGCGACGACGCCCGCCGTGGTGAGCAGGTGGCGCCAGCGCCGTTGCCACTTCTCCGGCAGCTCGGCTTTCGCACGCTGGATCCGGCCGGTCATACGGGAGGTGGGCTTGGACGGGTCGGGGACGCGGCCCCGGATCTCGCGGACGGCGGCGAAGACCGCGAGCAGGGTGAGCACGGCGCAGCAGGCCGCGACGAGTGCGAGCTGGGAGGTACTCATCGCGTCCCCACTGTCTGCAGCGGCCCGAGCCACGCACCGTACGGGTTCTCGGTCAGCCACTGCCGGTTGAACAGGCCGGTGCGTTCCAGGTCGCCGATGAAGGTGGGCATGTTCGTGTAGACGGCGCGGAGCTCGCCGCCCTGGGGTGCGAAGAGGTCGGTGGTGACGGGTCGGCCGCCCTCGCCGACGACGTCGTGGACCTCGTGGATGCTGCTCACGAACCTGTGCTTCTTGCCGCCGATCGCCGTCTCGTCCAGGTAGGTCAGGTAGACGACGACGTCGATGGATGAGGCGATGAGGTGGTGGGCGGCCTCGGTCTGCATGCCGGCCTCGGTGCACAGCTGGACCAGGCGGCTGATGATGGCGTGCGGCCGGCGGACGTGGAGCGTGCACATGGAGCCGGAGCCGCCGGAGGACATGGCGTTCAGCATCGGCACGATCTCGGTGGAGCGGACCTCGCCGACGATGACCCGGGTGGCGTTGTAGCGCAGCGCGGTGGTGAACATGTCGGAGATGGTGACCTCGCCGGCCCGGTCACCGCCGCGGACCTCGCCGTTGGACTGCCTCGCCTCGAACGCGAATGTCACCGGTCCCGGCTTCGGGCCGGGCTCGTCCAGGTAGAGCTCGCGGTCGGACTCCAGGGTGACCAGCCGCTCCGCGGCCGGGATTTCACGGCCAAGCGCACGCAGCAGCGACGTCTTTCCCGCACCCATGTCCCCGACCACCAGGATGTTCATCTTGGCGTGCACGCACGCGGTCAGGAACCGTTCCAGGATCGGGTTGATCGAGCCCCACCGGACGAGTTCGGCGATGCCGTGCTGCCGGATGCGGTGGCGCCGGATGACGACGGACGGCCGGGTGGTGAGCAAGGATGCGGTGACCCGGGATCCGTCGGGCATACGGAAGCCGACCATGGGGTTGGCCTGGGTCAGTGACCGCTCGCCGTGCCCGGACAGCCGCGCCATCCGGTTGACCCAGGTGATCAGTTCGTCATGGCTGTCGGCGACCTTCTCGATCGTGCGGCGCGGACGGTCGTGGTACTCGACATGGGCGCGCAGCCCGTCGACCATCACGTCCTCCACACCGGGCTCGTCCAGGAGGGACTGCAGCCGGCCGCCTCGGTACATGGAGTCGAAGACCGCGGTGCCGATCGCGCTCTCCTGCTCGGCAGTCAGCGGAGTGTTGCCGTGGGCGTGCTTGGTCGACCAGTCCGCCACAGCGGTGGTCACCAGAGCCCGTGCGAGAGCCCGCCGGTCCGATTCCTCCAAGTGCTTGTCGGGGTCCTGCTCGCTGAGTGCCTTGGACACCTCGCCCTGCAGCGCCTCGATCACCTCCCAGCCCACCGGGAGCTCGCCGGGCAGCCCGGCCAGACGCGGCACAGCGGCCGGCCCCGCACTCGCCACCGGGGGAGAGGCGGGTGCCTGCGGTGACTGGGCAGGCGCGGAAGCGGGAGCACGGCGCTGACCGAGATGCCCGGACAGCAACGATGCGAGCTCCTGGCGCCCCATCGGTTCCGGATGCCCGTTGGCACCGGACCGCTGGTGGGTATCAGCCACGGCTGCCTCCGCGCTGCTCGGCCAGGCGCTGCAGCACACCGGACAGTTGCGGGTTCGCGGGCCGGGCCGGGTACTCCTGCTGGATCCGCCGGCGCGAGGTGGCCGCCTCGAACTGCTCGGTCGCCGTGCGCGCGTGGCGGAGCAGGGGGCTGCGGGCGTAGCCGCGCGGAGGCCGGCCCCCGGTGGTGAGGTACTGGGCGGTGTCCGTGTCCCAGGGCAGGGCACCGAGCACCGGCACCCCCTTGAGGGCTTCGCTGACCTGGTGGGCCCGGTAGGTGCCGCCCTCGATGAGCAGCAGACCCAGGGCGTCGGCGCCTGATCCCCGTTCCTGCAGTTCGGTGCGCAGCGGGTCGATGACGTGCCGGGCCAGGGTGAGGGACTGCTCGGTGCTGCGGACCACGAGCAGGACCAGGTCGGCCCGGTGGAGCAGCGGAGCCGGAGTCAGGACGGGGTGGAGGTGCCCGGACTCCAGCGCGAGACGCCCGGCATCTACGAACACGTCGTACCCGGCCTCACCGGCCAGGACGTGCAGCACGTCCGACAGGGCCGGCCACGTCCGGCCCAGCGCCGCGGCCTGGGCGGGATCGGTCAGGCCGGGCAGCAGCTTGCGGTGCCCGCCCTCGTCCAGCGGCCACAGGTGATTGGCGAACGCGTTCGCGAGCGCGTCCGGGCCCGTCCGTTCCGCGGCGGCGAGGTGGTAGAGGCCGAACCCCGCGGCGGCGCGCCCGTCCAGGAGCCCGGCTCGGATCGTGCCGCCCGCCGGGTCGCACTCGGCGAGCAGCGAAGGGCGCTTCGAGGCCAGGGTCAGGGCGAGCGCCGAGGCGGTGACCCCGCAGGACTTGGCGGAGACAAGAGCGGTCACGGGCATGTCAGCTGCTCCGCGGTTCGCGGACCAGGGCGATCCGCCCCGTCGAAGCACGGGTCGCCAGCAGCGGCCCGTCGGTGGGGGACACCGCGAGGTTGACCACGATCGTGCCCGAGGCGTCCGGGCGGGACACGGAGACCACGACACCGTTGACCGACGACGGCGGCGCCTCGGCACCCTTGGCGTCGGTCTGCTCCCCCTGGGCCGGGGTGGTGACGGCGAGCACCTTGTCACCCGGGGCCAGGGCACCGGCGGGGGCCTGGCCCCGCTTGACCTGCACACCCACCTGCTGCTTGTCGTCACCCAGCCCGGTGCCCGCGGACAGCTGCGAAGCCGTCAGCAGCCCGCCCTTGCGCAGGTCGACGGCAGGACGCTTCCCGACCATGCCGGCCCGCTCCGAAGCGGGGACCGGGCTCAGGTGCGCGTCGGCCGACACCTCCGCCACGACGAGATCACCATCCGTCAGCGCCTGCCCGGCCGGAACATCACGGGCAACGGCAAGGACCTGGGCGCGGTCGCCGGCCGACGTGACCGCCGCCGCCGCACCGAGCCCGGCGACGGCCGCCAGAACGACGCAGAGCGCGGCCACCGACCAGCGGCGCTCCCGCTTGACCGGGGCCGTCGTGGTGATGGGGATGTCGGGGCGGGCCGTGCCGGCGGCGCGGGGCGCCGGCGGCACGGCAACGGGGGACTCCATGCGCTGCTGCCTCTCGGGAAATTCTACAAAGAAGAGAAAGAAGAGAAGAACGGCCTCAGTTGAGGACCTGGACCTCTGCCACGGTGATGTCGGCGGCGCTGGCGCGGGTCTCGGTGAGCTGACCGGTCTCCCCACCACCCGCCCAGTCGATCGTCCAGGTCGACGTCGCGGTCACGTGGTACTTGCCGGACTCCAGGACGGAAGAGGGCTGGGTGTAGCGGTGGCCGCAGTCCGGAGACGGCTTCTTGCCGAACTCCGCCCGGTACGGCGTGCCCGCGGTCGTACAGGTGACGGCCGAGCCGTCCCCCATAGCCCACACGATCTTGCTGACCCTCGCGGTCGCCGTGACCGTCACCGAACCGGCCGTCGCCGAAGCCATGTTCGGCCCATACGTCTCCGCACCCTTCGCGGTCCACATGTACACCGGCATACCGACCACACCCTTGCCGCCAGGCTTCGGCGTGATACCGATCCGCGGACCCCGCAGCAGCATCTTGTCCACGGCCTGCTGCGCCACGACGGCAGGATCGACCCGGGCCGCGGGGGGATCGGCCGCCCACACCAGCTGAGTAATGGCGGCGTCGGTCTTCCCGGGGGCGCAGGTCTTCTCGTAGACCGCACCGTCACCGGGCTCGTGTCCGCCCCACTCCATGCTCCCGGCCGGGGGCTGCGGGTCTGCCAGCTTGTACGTGCACGGCATCCCGCTGACCGGGCCCTTACCGGGGCCCTTGCCATTACTTCCTGCCTTGCCTCCCAGATGAGGGCGGCCGGCGGGCTTGGTGCCTCCGGACGTGCCGGGGTCGTCCGCTTCCACGCACACGAAGAATCCGCAGCTGTCGACTCCAGTGCCAGGACCGTCTGCAGCGTGGGCGACGGAAGGGACCGTGAGAGCCGCCAGGACCAGGGCCGCGGAAACTGCCGCGTTCCGGCGGCTCAGCACTTCTGCCCCTGCGGTTCGTCTTTGATGACCCTCCAGCCCTCCGGCCAGCGCTCGACCGTGGACACGATGACGTACTTGGTCAGTCGCGTCGAGGGAAGAGCCGCCGGCTTCTTGGTGGCGCTGTCGATGACCTGCCAGTGCGAGATGTCCAGGCAGCTGGAGATCGTCGCGTTGGGGATCTTGCGGTTGATGTCGGCGCTGGTCACCGTGGGGCTGCCAACGGCGACTTGGCCGGTGATGATCCGGCCCTTGCCGTGCATGTTCTTGGCGTCCGCCTCGGCGTTCTTTAGCGCTGCGCCGGCGGCGTAGTCCTTCAGGGCGTTGTCTTTTCCGCTGCTGTCCGCGTAGAGGCGTTCCATTGCCTGCCAGTACTGCTTGTATGTGGCGACGGCTTCGTTCTTGGCGGTCTCGTTCGGGTCTGCGGGCTTGCTCGGTGTTTGCTTCGCCGAAGCGGACGGTGAGGGGGTCTCTTTCGGGTCGTCTGTTTTACCGGAACTGCATCCGGTCGCCGTTGCGAGTACGCAAGCGGTGGTGAGCAGGGTTGCCGACCACGCACGATTTCGTTCGCGAACGCCTGAGTGTTCCGGTCGCACCGGCTGCGTCACTGTGCCTCCCCATGCATATGCCACGTTGCCCCGACCTGCGGCTCGGGCCGTGACTGGCCACCTGCGCGCGACGAGTCTGAAAGCCGACCGTGCGGTCTGGTCTCATACATTACGCAAACTTTTGTCAACAGCCCATCCTGTTTTTGTAGTTCGGATCTATGGCATCCGTCGTAAATCGGCACAATCCTGCGTGGCGGGATCCCGGCATACGGGATTGCGCGTTCCGGGTCCGCATGGAATGGCGGAAGGGCCGCAGGCCGGTGTGAATGCGGGAACCGGTTTTGTCGACTCGTCGGCATTGGTGCGGCATTCCGGTTCACGTGATCGTTCCGGGCTCGGAATGCGCCGTCAGCAGCACGTTGGTGCGTTCTGCGTCGCCGAGTACCGGCATCACGATAGGAGCGAAAGGGCCGTGCCCGTCCAGGAGTTCGGCCGTGGTGACTCCCGCGCGGAGCCGGGTTGTCTCTGTGATGCGGGGGTTGGCGGAGGCCAGTGCCCGCAGGTCCTCGGTACGGCGCCGTAGCACGCGTTCGGATGCCCCCGAAAGGATGATCAGGAGGCGCGGGAACACGGGATACCGCTCGCGCCATGCCTCCCGGGTGCTCAACGGCCTGCGGCGGCCAGGCGGCTGCGGGATGTAGGAGGCGTAGCGGGCGTAGGTGTCGAGCTTCTGACCCAGCCGGGCCACCTGCATCGTGGAGCGGTCGATCTCCAGGAAGAACGTCAACAGCTGACGCCGCTTCCCAGTTGTGCGGGTGTAGCGCAGCACTGCGTCGGGGACGAGGAACGCGTCGTCGCCGAGACGGCTGTCGCCCTCCCGGACACGGTGGGCGAGCTCCGGATCCCAGTCCAGCGGCCCGCACTCGTCGCCGAGGCGGCCGGCCCACTCCGTGAACGCGATGCCGGAGTCGACCACGGCGAGGGTGTGCTCCTGGAGCTGGGAGGCGGCGGCTTTCGGGCTCATGCGGTACGCGCGCGTCGTGACCTCTCCGGCGGCTTCGACGATCTCGCAGCCCAGCGCGGTGATGTACCAGAGCTGTTCGCAGCGGCCCATCCGGTCGGTGAGCCGGTCGGTGGACTCCACAAGGCCCATGGTGCGCAGGTGCCCGAGGTGGCGCAGCAGATACACCGGGCGCTTCGTGTGCGGGGTCAGGAGCCGGTGAAGCTGGCTGGTGGCCACAAGGCGGTGCTGGTACAGGATCGGCAGCAGCTTCTGCCCGAGGCGGGACAGGTGGGCAGTCCGGGGCCCGGCAATGCTGGGGGACATCAGCCCACCTCGCTTCGGCCGGCTGCCTCGGCGGGCCCGGCCGTCTCGGCGGGCCCGGCGGCCGGGGTGCGGCCGGTGAGATGGGTGAGCAGCATGTCGTCCAGGCCCGGGAGCCGCTCGTCGTCCCCGTCCAGCGCTTTGAGGATTTCGCCGACCGGCCGGCGCCCGAGGTTGCGGTCGATCGCGGCGACCAGGCCGGGCAGGAGGTCGGGGCGGTGGTAGTCGGCCAGCACCTGGTGCACTGCGACACCCCGTACCCGGAAGGGGGTGCTGCGCTCTCCGTGCAGCATCGTCGACATGACGTACTGGTATTTCGCGAGCTGCTCCAGCACCGTGGACGCGACGCCGGCCAGGCGCCTGGAGATGAACGCGGCCTCGTCGCTGTCCGCCCCGGCCGCGGAGAGCAGGGACTGGTTCTGCATCAGGGCCTGCCGGGTCTCCTCGGACAGCCGCATCACCATCTGCGTGAGCCCCATCAGCCGCACCTCGTACTTCCGCAGCTGCTCCAGGATCGCCGCCACGTACCCGCGCGAAGCGCCGTCGATCGCGGTCAGTTCGTCCGCGAACGCGAACATCGTTTCCAGGTCCTCGGGCCGCACGCCCTCGCGCGACAGCCCGGCCAGGAACAGATCGAACAGCAGCAACGACGTGATGATCTGGTCACCGCCCCCGGTGCCCGAGCACCGCAGCAGCACGATCTTGTTCCCGTCCATCGCCTGCCGCACGTTGTAGCTGGACCGCGGCTGGCCGAGGAACGCCCGCAGCGAATCCGACGTCTCCAGCTGCTCCAGCAGCTGCGTCACGACCGGCACCGCGTTCCCCTCGTACCTCGGGAACGTGTGCCGCCAGAACCGGGACAGCCGCCGCGGCAGTTGCTCCAGCACCTGCATCCGCCACCGTTCGTCCGTCAGCAGCCGCGTGATCGAGAACAGCGTCGGCTGCAGGTCGGGACGGCCCCGCTCACACATCACCAGCGCCAGATGGGCCAGGACCTGCACCGCGTGGGACAGGATGGCCCGCGCCCGCGGCGCCCGGTCGCGCCACCCCTGCGCCGAGGCGAGACCACCGACGACAGCACCCACCACGTCCTGGACCTGCGCCCGGTCCCGCCCCTCCATCGACAACGGGTTCCACGACGCGATCCGCGCCCCCGGATCCTTCACGCTCAGATCGATCAGCTGCACCCGGTCGACGACCGCCGGATGCGTCAGGTACGGCAGCGCCCGCTGGACCGCCGCACCGTGCGGATCCAGAAACCACACCCCGCACCCGCCATACCCCAGCGTCAGCGCCTGGAGCAGAGCGAGCTCCGACTTCCCGAACCCCGACCGCCCCAGACTCGCCCCGAACAGCACGTCCTGCTGCGGGACAGCCCCCAGCCGTGCACGCCCGTCCGCACCGGTCACCATGCCCAGCGGCACCACACCCCGCTGCCCGGTCCACTCCGGCAGCCGCGACGGCGCCGCAGGCACCACACCCCCGGTCCGCACCACGTTCGTCGGCGTGCAGTGAACCGACGGCGGCTTGAGCAGCGCGGCGATCTCCCGCGAAGTCACCCACTGCCGCTTCGAGGGCGCGAACTCACCCATCTCGAAACGCCGCTCGAAGTTCCGGCGGCGCCACCACACGTTGCTGTACGGCCGCCACATACCCGTCCCAGGCCCGACCGGGCGCCACCAGTTCTCCCCCGACCAGGCATCCATCACCGCCATCACCTGATGCAACAGCGCCTGCGCTTTTACCGGGTGAGCGGCAACCGTCTGCACCATCACCTGCACCGCGAACACTTGCGTGTCCGCCGTCGGCAGGAACTTGCCCACCCCTTCGGCCAGATCCGAGGTCCGGGGAACCCGGCCCCTCCTCTGCCCCGGGCGGCCACGCGAGGCGCCTCCGTTCAACCCCGCGAGAGCCTGCGACCACAGCGAACCGCCCACCCCCGCCCGCTCCCCGCCGCCCAGCTGCTCACCGAATGCCGACGGGCCCCGCTGCTGTGCACGCCGCACCAGCCGGCGCCGCCACCGCGCTACTCGCCGCCCGGCCACCGGCACCAGGTCCACCACGAGCTCGACCCGTTCACCGCGCTCGCTGTCCGCGTGCGCGCACGCCGCGGCCATCAGCTGCAGGGGATCCGGGTCCAGACCGGCGGCGGTCAGCTGACGGTGATCGGGCCGGGCCAGCACCAACTCCGCCCGCGCCACATACAACCAGTCCCCGGCCGCTGCCTCACCGGCGTCCGCGAGGTCGTCTACGTCGATGTCCTTGCTGCACAGCTTCTCCAGCTGAACCGTCACGCGTCCTCATCTCCATCATGGTCTTCCTTGCCGAGTGGGGGCACGCCGTCGAACCAGATCAGGGGCACCTCGTCGTGGCCTCCGGGATCTACGACGTCCAGGACGTCCACATCGGGAAAGGACCGCAGCCTCAGCAGCGCCGCCGCCCGAGCCGGACCCTCCAGCCGGTACGACAGCCGGCTCTCATCACTGGAAAGCCGGATCCTCACCCCCAGCGCCCGCTCCGGCGCCCACCCCACAACCGCCGGAACCCGCGCGAGGCGCGCTGCGTGCCGCTCGATCTCCTCCAGCGACGGGTCAAAGCCCGCGGCCGGCACCAGAGAAACCGCCGCCCGCTCCCGCAACATGGTCCGAGCACGCCGCAGCCACCACCACCGCACCCACAAGCAGATGCACACGGAAGCAGCGGCAGCGGCCGCCACCCACCACCGGGCACCCCAGAACGTGCTGATCAGCGAACCCGCGTCGAACCGGCCGCCGGCCGGGAGCCACCCCATCACAGCCGCCACCCACGCCGCCGGATCCGGGGATCGATTCCGCACACCAGATCAGCCAGCGCGAGCCACACCCAGCGCGCACCCAACCCGCCCAGCCCCGACGCCAGGATGGGCACCCACGGCCATCCCCGCCGCTCCTCGACCGCTTCCGCAGCCGGGTCTCCCAGTCCCCAGGGGAGGTTGTGCAGATCCCCGCCCCACCACCATCCGCGTACGAACCCGACCACGAACACCACCGCGACCAGCCACCCGCACAGACTGACCAGCGCCTCGACATCCGTATCCAGCCGACTGCGTCCTGCTGCCCTCCGGAGCTCAGCAGCGTGCCGTGCCATGTGCAACGCACCTCCCGCAGACGGCCCGGTGCCGTCCTTACCTACGCAAGGAACCCGCAGACCGAAAACGTGACAGGCAAACGGGAGGCAATCAGGTTTCTGATTTCCGGTGCAGAGTGCCGGGATGCGCGCGGTGCCCCGACCTTCTTGACACCGGCCCCGCATACGCGGGCCCGGTGTGTGGCTCGTGGGCCACACGGGCCGCATGCGGGGACCGGGCGGGTGGCTGGTAGAAAGAGTGACGTGCCGACAAGTGGTCGGCCATGGGGGAGGAACCACGTGTCTCAACCGCCCGGCGAGCAGCCGCAGCAGCAGCCCTGGTCGCCGCCACAGCAGCCGTTCGGCATGCCGCCGCCTCCGCCGGTCCCTCCAACCGCACCGCCGCAGACCGGTTACGGGCAGCCGCAGGTGCCGCACCCCGGTATGCCCGTGGCCGGGAACCCGTACGCCCAGCCGGGCCCGCCGTACGGCGCCTACCCGTCGCCGCACGGCCCCCTTCCCGGCGCCCTGGGGCAGGCACCGGGGCCAAGGAAGCGGCAGACCGGGCTCATCGTGACGGCCGCCGTGGTGGCTCTCGTCGTGGTGGCCGGCGGGGTGTGGTTCGCGGTCGGCCGGGGCGGCGACGACACCGAGTCGCCCAAGGCCAAGGCGAGCCCGAGCACCTCGGCGCCCAGCGTGAGCCCGACCGACAAGTCCCCGATCGTCCAGCCACCGCCCGAGGAGTCGGAGACCCCCGACAACCCGCTCGTCCCCGAGCCCACCGGGACCGGCCTCCAGGCCGTGTGGAAGGCATCCGACTCCACCATGCTGGCGATCGGCGACGCGTACCTCGACGAGCCTGCCCGGATCAACGCGATCCTCAGCGACGGCTCCGGGTTCGAATGCAAGGGGCGTTGGCAGGAGGACGAGAGCGGCGACTTCCTGGAGGTCGCGCTGTTGTGCGAGCAGGACGGCGTCCGGGTCGCGGACAAGGACCGGGCCGGCAATCTCAGCCAGAACGGCGACACCCTGACAGTCAAGTGGAACAAGGGCGCCACCGGCTCGGAGTCCTTCGAGCGCTTCCGCGACATGGACCCCGCCTGACCGCCAGGTGTGCCCAAGCCCAGAGCAGGACTGGCGTTTCCCAAAGAGCCCCATCAGCGTCGCGACGCCGAGCCAAATGCCTCCCCAGGCCGATAGCCGCTGCAGGTCAGCTGCTTGACTGCAGCGACCGCCTGCACTCCTTCCTCAGGATCTGGATGCGCTCATGGAAGGTCTGCAGGATGGCCTCTGTTGGCCCGGGAGCGTGGTGACCTACTGCGATCACGCTCTCAGCCGCCGCGGCCCTAACCTGCCTCGCCGCCTCGCGAACCTCCAGAGGAGCCTCAAGCTGAAGTACCAGCTCCAGGCCGAACAACCGCGTTGCCTTGGCGGCATCAAACGCAGCTTGGCGTTCCACAGCACTGAGCTGCTCGGAAGCCACTGAAGCTGCTCTCTGGAACACTTCCTCAGCAGCACTGAGGTAGGAGGTGTAGGCATCTCGGCGGATCTGCCTTAGCTACTGCTGATGAGCGCTCAGCCTCTGTTGATCTGCCTGGTAGCGGGCCCCACGGAAAGCGATCAACGCGGCCACCCATGCCCCAGTGGCTCCGATAATGCCCCCGCCCAGGGCCCCAACGAGCCCTGCGATGCCAGCGTCCACAGCCCGATTCTAGATCGGTGATTGCACGTCTCCACGTGTCAGGACGGAAAACTAATCAGAGCACTCGGCGTACGTCCCAGTCATACCGTTCCCAGTACCCGGCTGTGGAGGTGGTCTCGACGGTCTTTCCGGGCCGGGGTGCGTGGATCATGGTGTTGTTGCCGGCGTAGAGGCCGACGTGTCCCCAGTTTCCGGCGTTGTTGATGACGATGAGGTCGCTGGGCTGGATCTGAGAGCGGGGGACTCGGGTGCCGGAGTGCCGCATTTGCTGGGAGGTGCGGGGGAGCGTGATCCGAGCGCCCTGATAGAAGGCGTAGAGCATCAGGGCTGGGCAGTCGTAGCCGCCTTTTGGTCGGGCCCGTGGACTGCCTGGAGGACCGGCGGCGCGGAAGCGGGTCGGTGAGCTTGGCTCGGCCGCTTGTCCGGCCGCCGGGACTTTGAAGATAGCAGCTGGTGGACTGGCGGAAGATCGCTTGCCGTCACTTTGGGCCGCTGGGATACTCGTCCAACTCTTTGACATCAAGCGTCGTTTCGTATGACTGCTGGTGTCTCCTATGTGTGAGATCGGGAGCGTGAGCGGAGTGGCTAGCGGGGGCACGTGGTCGGATCTGGAGGCGTTCTGGCCTGCTGAGGAGATGGTGCGTAACAGAGGGCGGCTCAGCAACAAGATTGCTGAGATCTATGAAGCCGCGCATCCCAACCATGCCAAGGCCTCTACTGCCGACAAGAAGGCGTGGCGCGAGAGCCTCTACGAGGTCGCGACAGCCCTCAAGGACGTTGACCTCGGGCAGGTCTATGTCTTCGTCGAGTACAGAGTTCACCCCACTATGAACCCGATCGATGTGGTCCTTGCCGGACAGCACCCCGACGGCGGACTAAGCTTCGCCGCCATTGAGCTGAAGCAGTGGGGCACCATCGAGCGCCCCGATCCAGCCAAGGGGACGGCCAAGCTGTGCGCTGAGTGCAAGCAGTCCACCACTGGGGAGCTTTGCGAAGACTGCGCCATTGGCTGCGTCTACGCGCCGTTCTACCAGCGGCACACAAAGCACCCCGCAGTGCAGGTGAGAGACAACCTGGAGGCGCTGAAGCGCCATCACAGCATGTTCGACGATCGGTACGTGCACCTCGCCGGCGCAGCCTACTTGCACAACCTGAAGGATCCCGACAGCCAGTGGATCAGCATGGTGCGACCGGTGCCGGGAGTTCCGACCTTCACGGCGCGGCAACCAGCCGATCTCCGCAAGTTCCTCACCACGCGCTTCAGTCCTGTCAAGGATGCCGAGGCCGCGCAGGCACTTCTGGGCCGTCGCCGTGCCAGCTCTCTTCTCACGGACGAGATCGGGGCGATCGTCAACGGGCACACACAATTCAGCCTGACGGGGAAGCAGCTTGAAGCTGTGGGTCAGGTCATGGAATCGGTCCGCAAACCGTTGCCTGGCGCGAAAAAGGTGTACGTCATCAGCGGGCGACCGGGCACGGGGAAGTCGCTCCTGGCCCTGACGGCACTCGGCGAGGCGCTCAACAAAGGTTACCAAGCGCGATTTGTGTCGGGTGGTATCGCATCCCGCGAGAACCTCAAGCGCGGTGCCAAGGGAAAGAAGAAGCACTTCACGACCTTGAACCAGGTCGCGAACAAGGTGGCGCCCAACGGGCTTGACTTGCTGGTGTGCGACGAAGCGCACCGACTTACCGAGCGCCCGCAGTCGGGCTCGTTCGCGTTGCGGCGCGACGATGAGTCGTCGGTGTCGGTGATCGTGACACGGGCCAGAGTCCCTGTCTTCTTCGTGGACGGTGACCAGCGACTCTTCGCCGAGGACGCCTGGTCCGAAACGGATCTCATCGAGGCTATTCAGGACCTCAAGGCAGAAGTTGTGCCCATCAGGCTTGACAGGTCTCTTCGAGCGGTCGGGAGCTCCACCTACGACACGTGGGTACGGAATCTCCTGGCGGGCCGCCCTGTGCCGTGGAGCGCGGACGGTGACGAGAATCCGGAGCCTTTCGAGCTCTACTACACCGACAAGGCGGCCCGGATGGAGGAGTTCCTCCAGTCCAAGCTCGATGCGGGGCACAGCGCCCGGATGACTGCTGGCATGTGCTGGGAGTGGACCGACACGTCCGGCACCTTCCCGGACGTCGCCCCGGAACAGGGGTGGGCTCGCCCATGGAACGCGGAGGACACGCACAACACGCCGGGTGTCCCATCACGCCGGTTCTGGGCTACAGACGACGGCGGCTTCGGCCAGATCGGCTGCGTCCACACGGCCCAAGGCCTGGAATACGAGTGGGGCGGAGTCATCATGGGCCCTGACCTCACCTGGGCCGAAGGCTCATGGGCTCTGGACCGGGACTGGGTGAAGAGCAAAGCAATCCGAATCGACTCCGACGAAATCTTGACGGAGCGACTTCGTAACGCCTACGGAGTACTGATGACTCGATCCATCCGCGGCACAGTGCTCTACTCGATGGACCCAGACACCAGACAACTCTTCGCTGAACTTGGCATTCCGAAGCTCTGATCGTGGGCGAGAGCTGCCAAGGTTCGCATCCGAGGAATTCGCCGCACAGGAAAGGCTGCGGGGGCGTTGTGCCGGCCCAACCCTGGGCGTCTGTGGAGCTGAAAAGTGAAATATTGCGCCCAGCCCGTGCGGCCGGGCCGAAGGGGGATGGCCCGTGTCGGCAACGGAATCCGCTTCAGGCTGGCCCGAAGTCCGGCTCGCCAGCGTCCTCGGCAGTCGATTGATCAGCGGCGGCTCCAAGACCACCACTGTCGGAGGATGGCCTCCCACGTCCGCAAACCATTCACTCGAGACAGTGGCGAGAAGAGGAAACCAGGACTCAGCAGCGGACAGGGCAGGCCTCGGTGGGCCTCCTCCAGTGGACGTTCGTGCAGGAGATTTTCTCGTCTGCCGCAACGCCGGAACACTGGACCGCCTCGGACGGGGAGTGCTGATCGAGAAAGGGACGCCACTGCTGAATTTCTCGAGCGGTATGGCGCGAGTTCGCGTGCGCCCCACACTCCTGTATCCCGCGTACCTGGAACAGTTGTGGCAGTCCTCCCCTGTCCGAGAACAGATCGAGGCCGCAGCACGCAGCGGCCGTATGTACTCGCTCACGATCAAGGCACTGTTGAACATCAGGTTCTCCCTGCCGCCACTTGCATTACAGGAACGCATCCTGGCGGCACTTCAGGTACGGATCAAACGACTCGATCGTGCAGAAACAGCCCTTCGTCGGGCCGCAGCGGGAGTTATCGCGCTGCAGGACGTCGCGCACCATGCACTGACGCCGCAGTACGACGCCGCCACCCAAACGCTTCCCCACGGCTGGCGTTGGGGGCGCCTGGGCGAGGTCATCAAGCGGATCGAGTCAGGGCACTCACCACGGTGCCTCAAGCGGCCTGCCGAAAGCGACGAGAAAGCAGTGATCAAGACCAGTGCCATTACCGGAGGGAGGTTCCTCGAGGACGAGAACAAGGCGGTGCCCGCGGGAACGCTCCTCAATGAACACCACGAGATCACGGCTGGCGACATCCTGCTGTGCCGTGCCAACAGCCTCGCTCACGTCGGTGCGACTGTCCATGTCACCGAATGCCGGTCTGGTCTGTATCTGAGCGACAAAAGCCTGCGAATGGTGCCGAATACTGGCATCGATGACCGATGGCTGGTGTCGCTTCTGGCAACCCCCTACGTACGTGCGGAGATCGCGCGACGGAGCAACGGCACTCTGTCGTCGATGCGCAATATCACGCAACCTAATCTGCAAGAAATCCCGATACCCATTGCCCCGCTGCACGACCAAGTGCGGCTGGGCCGACAAGCCACGCAGTGCAGAAACGCAGCAGACCAACTGCATCTGCGGATACAGAAAACCCTGAAGTCATCGGCCTTGCTGCGCCGGGCACTGGCTGATGCGGCGTCAGTCGGCCGGATCGTGGGTCCTGCGAACATTGGTTCGCCGCAGGAGCCGACCGTCCTGCATGTCCCACCGGAGCCGTCTATCCGTAACGAAGGTGACTGGATTGCCCGCCCGGTGCAAACCCCGTGGGCAGTGGCTGATCACCACAGCCGGAGCGTTGTCCCGGAACAGCTGGAGTTTGAGCTATGAACGATGCCTCTGCCCTCTCAACGGACCGAGGATTGCATGGCGCGAAGTCACACATGACCGAGCGGCTTTTAAACTACTACAACCTTCTGTATGACCGCGGGCTGTCTGCCGTGGAAGCCGTCGAGCAGCTCACGTTTCTGCTCGTGCTCAAACTTGAGGACGAAGGGCGGCAGACCGCAATAGACGGCGAACCGCCCGCGCCACCCACACCACACGGTTGGGCGTCGCTGACGGGGAAGCGGGCAGAGCCGCTTGTCGCCCAGTACACCAAGACACTTGCCCAGCGTTCGTCCAGTGCCTCTGGCACTGCAGTGGACGCTGTCTTCGTCGGCGCACAGAACCACGTACCCGATCCAGCACTGCTGGAGCGACTCATTCTCGACCTCTTCGATGTGGAGCAATGGAGTGCGTATGGGATGAGTCTGCTGGGCGAGGCATATGGCGAGCTCTTGCAAAGAACGATGAATGAGAGAAGATCCGGGGCCGGTCAGTTCTTTACGCCCCGCCCGCTCATCGATGCCGTCGTCGAAGTGCTTCAACCAGCGCTCACCGACACCATCAGCGATCCAGCCTGCGGCATGGGTGGTTTCCTCCTGGGGGCGCACGACTATCTCGCACGGCATTTGACCAACCCCACCTCGGACGAACTGCAGCAGTACCGCAACCATCAGCACTGGGGAGACGAGCTGGTCCATAGCACGGCCCGGTTGGCGACGGCGAGACTGCTTCTGAGCGGAGTCGTCTTCGCCGGGCAACCGGCACCGATCGCCGTGAGGGACGCGCTTGCTCAGCAGCCCGATAGCCAAGCCTCGCTGGTGCTCACCCATCCACCGTTCGGCAAGCATGCAGAGATCTCCGGGGAGGGGTCCCGCCACACGTATGGGCGGTCAGACTTCGTGGCCGTGTCGACCGACAAGCAGATCAATTTCCTGCAGCATGCCATGTCGCTGACGGCCGAGCAGGGGCGCGCAGCCGTTGTCGTCCCCGACAACATCCTCTTTGCCCTGGGCACGGCAGAGACCGTGCGACGAGACATGCTGAACAGGTTTGACGTCCACACCATGCTTAGGCTGCCTACGGGTACCTTTCCCTCTGCCAGCGGCGTCAGGGCGAGTGTCATCTTCTTCGATCAGCATCCCAATCCTGCGGGCGAGTATCCTCAAACATCCAGAATCTGGGTCTACGACCTGCGCTCAGGACGACGATTCGACGCCCGCGATAATCCACTCAGCCAACGGGACCTGAACGCCTTCGTGTCCGCGTACGGTCCGGGTCTCCCCCGAGTGGAGCGCCGGGAGACAGAACACTTCCGATGCTTCGACATCCACGATGTGCTCGACCATGGTCACGCAAGCCTTGATCTCACACTGCCGAACGAAGCCCCAGGGGAGGGTGCCCTTGCTGCTCCCGAAGAGATCGCCCAAGGTGTTCTTGAGAATCTGAGAATAGCACTGCAGGAGTTCGAGGAGCTGACTGCGGAACTGTTGCTCGACGACGCGGAATGAGCCGCATATCGCCAGCGGCGCTGGCCGCCGACGATCACGTACATCCCCAGGTGGTGGTTGCGGCGGCGGTCGGGCACGGAACCCACGCAATCAGCAGGCTAACTGGTCAAGCAGTGTAGGTTCCGATTTGTTTTGTCGTCCGGCATTCATGTGGCCTTGCGTTTCGAGGCTGTGTCCAGACGATTTGGCGGTGGATCTGTCCGGACGATCTGTCAGATCCCTGGCCATGGTGGGCGGGTTCTGGTCGGCGGCAGTCGGCACTTGCGGCATTTCAGGGCTCGGCCTCATTGCGGGCCGCGCGATGGCCAGCGGGTGAGAACGCAGAGAAGATGAGGCTCCTTCCAAAACCATGGCCAGGGGTACGCTTTCGGAGTTGATCGCTGCTCGCTGGAGGGGGAATCTTGCTGGGGGCCAGAAGGGCGTTCGCCGAGGGCGCGTGCTTGGTCGCGGTGGCTGCGTGCTTGGCGGGGTGTGGGGTCGGGGCTGACCCCGGACAAGACGAGCCGAACCAGGTTTCTAAACCCTCCTTCCAGGGGCCAAGGGTCCTGAGAAAGGAGCAGATGCGATTGGTGTTGCCCGATCTGAGCGACGTGCCCCCTGGCTGGAAGAGGAGCGGCGCGACTAGCCTGGACGGATCGGCTTCCAAGGACGCGATCGTGGCCAGCGGGAGAGGTGCCTACTTGGCAACCGATCTTGGCGGCTACGTCGGTTTTCATGTCACTTCGTTCGAAAGCCTGGCAAATGCCACCGAGGCGTACGCGAAGTTGAAGTCGAAGTATCCGGCCACCACGCTGGGATCGGTACAGATCCCGTTTGCGGATGCGGCGTTTTCAGCCTCGAACTGTCCTGTCAAGAGCTCCTGCAGTGCCTTGATCAGCGTGCGCGTGGCCATGGTCGATGCATACGTGAACATCAACACGGATGGACCGGTCGCTGCCGACCCTAGGATCCTGAATTCGGTCACTCGGATGCTTGTTCAGCGCATTCGCCAAGCCCAGCGGGGACAGCAACCTTCCGCGAAGGCTACGTGAGTGTGCGACAACGCGTTTCATCGCGTTACTCACCTGAAAGCCACCAACAATGTCGTTTTGTTCAGGGTGTGATGCGCTGTTGCGAAAGACTGGTCCGCAGACGGCCAGAGTGACGCTGGCGCCGTACCGAGTGGAGAATCAGCCGGACGAGTCGAGCGACAAGTTGATGACAAGTCACTTGGATAAAGACATCTCTAATCGGAACCTACAAACAGATCACAGCACACGGCGTACGTCCCAGTCGTACCGTTCCCAGTACCCGGCTGTGGAGGTGGTCTCGACGGTCTTTTCGGGCCGGGGTGCGTGGATCATGGTGTTGTTGCCGGCGTAGAGGCCGACGTGTCCCCAGTTCCCGTCGTTGTTGATGACGATGAGGTCGCCGGGCCGGATCTGAGAGCGGGGGACTCGGGTGCCGGAGTGCCGCATCTGCTGGGAGGTGCGGGGGAGCGTGACCCGGGCGCCCTGATAGAAGGCGTAGAGCATCAGGCCCGAGCAGTCGTAACCGCCCTTGGTGGGGCCCGTGGTGCTGCCGCCGCCCCACACATAGGGGGTGCCGCGCTGCGCCATCGCGGCGTTGACGACGGCGCCGGCCCGGCCGGTCGCCGTACCGCCTGTGCTGTCTCCGGTGGCGGGCAGGCGGTCGTACTCGGCGACGTGGCCGGTGACGTCGTCCACGTAGGCGTTGGAGTGGTTGTAGCGGTAGACCGCCTTGCGCAGCTGGTCGGTTCGGGACAGGTCGGTGGTCCCGGTGCCGCACAGGTACACGGCCGTCCCGAGGGCGGCGTCGAACGCGTTGTGCGGGTCCTTCACGCCGTCACCGTTCCCGTCCTGGCCGCTGGGGCCGTTCCAGGTGGAGGGCAGGAACTGCATGGGGCCCACGGCCCGGTCGTATGCGGTGTCGCCGTCGAGCCGGCCGTGATCGGTGTCGGAGAAGGTGCTGGTGTTCCCTCCGGCTCCGGAGCCGTTGAGCCGGACACCGAGGATCCGCGGGCTGATGTCGCCGCTGGCCGTGATGCTGTGCCCGGCGGCGTGGTTGGACTCGATCTTTCCGATTCCGGCGATGACGGACCACCGCATGCCCTTGCACTTCGGGCGCACGGTAGGGATTTTGGCGGCGGCGCGGGTGTAGGCGGACAGCATCACCGGACTGATGCCGGCCACCGACCCCGGGGCCGCCCCGGAGGCGGCCGGCGGGGCCGTGGTCTCTTTCTCGTGTCCGGCCGCCCCGTTCGCGACGGCGGCGATGAACAGCACCAGGACACCGACGACGCCCACGGCCGCGGCCAGCACGGGGGAGGCGATCAGCACCGTTTTCCGCAGGCCGCTCACGGGCGACCGCCGGGGCGGGGCGCAGTCCGCGGCCTGCGCGCAGGCACGAGGGGTGCAGGTGCCGGCGCGGACGGGGCGCTGTTCCCGGTGGTCCTCTGCTGGCGCATGCGATGCAGGCGCTGCTGGAGCATGGCCTGCGCCGCGCTGGAGGGCGGTTGGGCGACGCGCGGCGGAGCAAGGCGCCGCCGGACCGCCGGCGCAGGCTGGGGTGCAGGGGCAGGGGCAGGGGGCGGGCCGGCCGGGCGGGGTGCCGGGGCCCGGCGAGGACCGGGCGCGCCGGGCCTGGGCGGCGGGGTGTAGGGACCGAGTCCGGGCCGGCCCCGGACGATCCGGCCGAGGGAGCGCACGTTGTGCCGGTACTCCCCGGCGAACTGCCGGGCCGGCTCGACATTCCGCTGGAAGGTCTGGACACCCTGCTGCAGGTGCTGAACCGTGCTGCTGATCCGGTCGGCGGCCTGGCCGGGCAGAGCGGTCGCGGCGGCGCCGACCCTGCGGGCCGCGCGCGGCCCGTACACCGGCAGTCCGACGGTGGCCTTGAGGCCGAACACCCCGGCCTTCGCGGTGCCTTTGGCGCCCGCTTCGATGGTGCGGCCGGTGAGCTGTGTCAGTCCTGCCACGGCGCGGCCCCCGCCCTGGGCGAGCCGGCCGCCGAGGCGTGTGGCGAGCCGGGTGGTGCCGATGCGTCCGGCGCCGCCGAGTGCGGCACTGGTTCCTCCGGTGGCGACGGCCGCGCCGAGCATGAGCCCGCCGAGCAGCAGGCCCTTGCCGAGCCCGCCGCGCCGCGGAGGACTGGCAGGGGAAGGTGAGGCGGCGCCGCCCAGGGGTGAGTTGCCGAGGCGGTGGCGGGCGCGTGCCACTGCTCCGCGGGTGGATCGGGCGAGCTTCTTGCGGTAGATGAACGCGGCGACGCAGACGCAGTCCAGGAGGACGAACCGGACGGTGAGGCCGCCCGGCAGGTCGCTTTCCGGTGTGTTCAGTACGGCGTTGACGACGACGATGAAGACGGACAGGGAGGCGATGGAGGCGAGCATCAGGGCGAGGCTGCGGGCGATGGCCGCGGCCCGGTCCCACAGCCAGGCGCGGCCGGGGCCGGGCAGGATCCCGGCTGCGAGGGCCACCTTCGCGATCATTGCTTCGATGGCGATCTGCAGCTGGGCGAAGAGGAACGCAGCGTCCAAGGCGATGACGAACGCGCAGGTGAGGAACGCGGCCAGGAGCATGAAGATGGCGCCGCCGACCTTGTCCATCGACGCTTTCTTCAGCGTGCCCGCGTTCGGCACGCATGCCTTCTCGAACGCGGCGATGGGGCCCGCTGTGTGGACCTGTTCCAGCATCTGGGCAGAGGTGACGTCGACGGTGGTGTCGACCATCCAGTTCTTGACGTTGTCGGGCAGCCCGATCCCGAACGGCAGGTCCTTGAGGAAGGACTTGCCTTTCTCCATCGTGGAGTCGACGAGCTGGTCGAACACGGCCTGCTGGATCCGCGAGTCGCGGAACTTCTTCCCGCAGTTGCCCTCGAAGGTCCGCCCGTAGGACAGGAGCATGGCCGGCCGGGCGACGAACGCGTCCACGAGGGCATCGGTGATGGGCCGGGCCAGCGCGCTCGGCGACGAACGGACCTGCGCGCCCACGGTCGACCCGGAAGGCTTCTTCTCCCACTCGTTGTCGGTGGTCGGCCGGTTCGTGTCGATGGCCTCTTTGTCCAGGACCAGGGCGGCGGTCTCGACGGCCAGGGCCCGCACGGTGCCCACGACCCCGGCGTCGGTGCTGAGCAGGAGCTGCGGGGGCGAGGCGAGCGCGCCGAGCGCGAGCGCGGAAATGACCAGGGCCGCCGCCATCTCGCCCCAGCCGCGGGCCCGGTTCCCGAACAGCAGATGCCCCGCCGCGACAACCATCGTGAAGGTGAGGAACAGCGCCGGCAGCCCCATCTGCACGACGACGCCGCCATACAGCGATGTCGAGACCTGCAGCGCCGGCTTGAGCATCAGCCCGGCCAGGGAGAACGCGACACTCCAGGTCAGGAGGAAGCCGGCGAAGCTGACGATCCACTTGTTCCCCATGAAAGCCATCTCGACGAGGAACCCCTCCACACTCAGGTCCCAGTCGGTCCAGTCCCCGGTGTCGGAGTAGATACGGTACGAGCTGACCGGATTCCCGTCCCGGTCGGTCACGTTGAACGCGGACAGGACCCCGCCCTGTGCGGCCCGGTCCTTCTTGTACTTCGCCACGAGCTTGTCGAACTCGGTGCGGGCGGCCTTCTCCTTCTTTGCGGCCTCCTTGTTTGCGTCCCGGATCAGCGGGGAGTCGTCCGGCCTGCCCGAGGCAGCCGGGTCGGGCACCATCGGGCTCGGGTCGAGCGGGTTGTCCGGTCCGGGCAGCGTCGGGCCCGCCGACGGCGTCGGCGACGGCGCTGGGGCCGCGCTGGCCGTCACGGTCGCCAGCACCAGCGACGTCAGACACGACAGCGCCAGCAGCGCCAGGCCCACGGCCATGGACCGTCCGGGGCGCAGCCACCGCTTGATCCCCTGCAGTACCCGTATGCCCCGCCCCCGGGTGCGGGCTGTCGGTGTTCCCGCCTCTGCGGCGGCCCGCCTGGTCATGCTGCTGCGTTCTGCATGGGCTGGGAGTGGATGTGAGCGACGGCCTGTTCGTCGGCGGGCAGCGTGACCTGCATGGCGCCGATCCGCCCGGTCAGGTCGCGGTGCAAGCACTCGCCGGCCCGTGCCGCGCGTTCCTCGTCGCTGAGCTCGGGGCTGTTGGGGGACAGTTCGGTCGTGACCAGGGTGAGGAGGTCTTCGTCGTCCGGGTTGCAGCCGAGGAAGCGCAGGGCTCGGCGGGCGAGGTTGGTGTCGGTGTGCCGGAAGACGAACTTGCGGGGGACCAGGCCGCGCAGGATCTGCCCGTTCTCGTCGGCATCGGGCCCGATGTCGTCTGCGTCGTGGGCGCCGAAGAGGGCACCGGCGTTGTGCTTGCGCCCGTCCTTGACCAGCTCCAGCGCCAGGGCCAGGCCCTCGGGGCTGGAGGTCAGCCACCAGCATTCGTCCCACACCACCAGGGCGAACTCGGACAGGTCTGCGTAGGCGACTTTCCGGGACAGGGCGGCGATCAGATACATCACCGCACGACCGAAGATCTTCTCGAACTCCATCTTGTCCAGCCGGTCCCCACCGCCGCGCAGCTCGCTCTTGGTGGGCAGCGCGAGCGAGGACACCGAGAAGACCAGGGTGTCGGCCGACGAGCCGCGAACCACGGGCAGCGACTCGTCGAAAATGGCACGGGCCAGATCCTTGCGCCTCACCGCCGACAGACGGCGGGCAGCCATCGCCGAATGGGTGTCACCGGACGCACCACGGTTGGTGAGCTCCTCGACCAGGACCCGCATCGACGGATGAGGCTCGGCCAGCACCGCCTCGACCGCCTCCGAGAGAGCGATGCCCTCATCACTCATCGGCGCCAGCCCCAGCAGCAGCGTCAAGAACGACTCGGTGAAGCGCTGCGCCTCCCGCCCGGTGAACGTGCGCAGCGGATCGAGAGAGACGGCGGCCTGGTCGTCGATAGTGATGCACTCGGTCTCACCCGGGCATGCCTGCGCGTAGCGGAGCCATTCCTGGCGCGGGGTCCGGTCCACGATCACGGCCCGGCCGCGCCGCGTACCGCCCCGCACCCGCCGACCCGCGGCGAGCACGGAGTAGACGGCCGACTTCATCGCGGTCGTCTTGCCCGCACCGAGCTCCCCGATGAACGCAGCGGTCGCCGAGGTGTTCTCCCGCGGGCCGCGCGTCCAGTCCGTCAGCACCGGCCGGACCCCGCCGCCGGCCAGCTGCAGCCCGAACAACGGCCCCGTGGCATCGCCCAGCCCGCTGCCCGTGAACGGACCGGCCATCGCGAAGTCCCGCGCCACCAGATACTGCGCGTACTGGGCCATGACCTGCGGGGTCCGGGTACCCGGCAGCATCCCGGACCAGAGACTTTCCTGCTCGCCGCGCGGCCGGGCGAAGGTGTACTCGTTGCCGGCGAAGTGCCCGGCGAGCTCCCCGGCCCGCCGCTCGGCCTCCTCCGGGGTGCCACCCCACACGCACAGGGCGGTCATGGCACGGACCTCGACCTCTGTGCTGGAGGCGGTCAGCCGCTCGCGGTACTCGTCCAGGCTTCCCACCGCCTTGTCGACGCTGGCCGGGACACCCGCGGTCTCACCGTCGTACTCGCTGTACTGGTTGGCGAGCTCGCGCGCCTGACGCCTCGTCTTCGCCTCCGCCTCGGTGCCAGAGGAGACGTGCAGGCGCACCACCCAGTCCACCGGGAACGAGAACGCGTCCAGCGACAGATACTCGGACCCCGGGAACGCGAACGCCTCGGGCATCTCGGAAAGGGCGAGCATCACCTGATACGAGGGCCCCCACTCCGTGGTCACCTCCAGCCACCGCCGCGCGAACGGATTCGCCCGCCCCGCCTTCCGCCGCCCCGCGCGCTTCCCCGCCCGGCCGAGGCTGCCGTCACCGCTGCCCGAGACCTGCTCTTCGTCGAGCAGGTTGCCGCCTTCGGCGAGCACCACCTGGCCCAGCGCCGCCGCACCCCGTCCCCGGCCCCGCATCCGAGGACCTGCCCCGTCCGGCAGGACTGGTTCGAGAACGCCGCGACGGGCACTGTGCCCGTAGATCCACAAGACCTCAGCAGTCGTCGCCGGACGCAGAGCAATCGCCGACGGCCACACCGACGCCATCCGCTGCGCCTGGGCCAGGCGCTCGTCCTCCTCGCGCGCCGACACCGGCCGCGGCAGCAGCCCCAGCTGCAGAGCCACGTCCGCACGCGCCGCCGCGAAGACCTCCCGCGCCGACTCCCCACGCGTCATCGGCAGCGGCACCGCCAGCCAGTCCGTACGCCCCGTCAGCTCCAGCTGCTCCAGCTGCCCCCGCAGCACACCGGTGGCCTTCCGGTACCGGGGAGAAGCCACCAGGTCGATGCCCTCGGTCATCTTCGCGACCACGCTCGCCGGGTCGACGGCCGGACACAGACTCAGCAGCATCGACTCACCCTTGAGCGCCTTGACTAGCGCCTCCAACTGCTTCAGCCGCTGCTCCTTCGCCCGCCGCGAAGTATGGGCGGCATCCGCTCCCGCCACCCGGTAGACCGCCCAGACCTGACCGTGCACCGTCCACATCACGTTCCCGGCCACATGCCGGATCGGCATCCGCATCGCGGATCACTCCCCTCGCTGCGCCACGGGCGCATCACTCGCGCTGAACTGGTTTTCGCGACGCCGGGCGGCGAGCAACGCCGCCGCGACCGGCGTCGGCCGCCGCCCACCCGCCCCACGGATTGACACGACGTCTTCCCGGACAGGCACAGGGCTCTCAGGCACAGGGACGGCTCTTGCCGTGGTGCTGCGGTCGACGCCCATCGCACGGGAGGCCGCAGCCTGTGACCGGACCGGACGGATCACGGGACGGCCCGCGCTCCCGCTACCTGCTCCGGGCTGCGGTGCGGCCCAGGTGACGCTGCACACCCCGATCAGCGGCCGGTGACCGCCCAGCGCCCTGAGCGGACGCCCGCCCAGCCGCCCCCCGGACGGCCTCGTCATCAGTGAGGCGGAACTCGCGGCCACCGCCAGCGGATTACGGCCGTCGACCCGGATGTGGCGCACCAGCAGCGACAACCCGTAGGGCCCACCGAGCGCGATCACGTAGTTGAACAGCCCGAAATGCGCCCACACCCCCCGCGTCAGCACCAGGCCCGCGAGCGAGACGGCCAGAACCACGACCTGCGGCACCGTGTACGGACCACCCCAGATCCGCCCACGCCCACCGGGCCACTTCCCGATCATCAAAGGGTGACGGCGCGCCCGGGTGTAACACCGGCCGATCAGCATCTCCGGCGACGATTCCGCAGCGCCGCTCATCGCAGCTCACCGAACATCTGCCACACCGTCGCCGCGCTGATGAACACTGCTCCCGAAGCGGCCAGCAGGGAACGGATCTTGGCCCACACGTACGACACGGCGAACCGAACGAACAGCACCGCCACACACCCGGCCAGGAATCCGTTCATCGCCGGTCACCGGGCACCGGCTCGATGACCCGGACCACCGCGTGACCGGCACCCGCACTCTTGGTGGAGCTACTCGGCGCGATGTCCTCACCCACACTGTCGCGGAACACCGCAGCATTCATCACCGCGAACCACAGCGCCGCTGCGCCGACGAGTGCCACGCCGGCGGACAGCACCGACTTCGTCTTTGCCCAGGTGACTGCCACCGAAGCGACCACCATGAACGACATCACCGAACCGACCAGCACCCCTGTGATCTTCTGGGTGAGTTGGTCGACGTCGTCGATCGCCCCGGCCAGCACCGTTACATCCACTACGTCCATTACTGGGTGCTCTCCTTCGTCTCGGCCCCGGCCGGCTCGTTGCTCAGCACGGGGGCGCCTTCCACGGATGCGATCTCCCAGCGCCCGTCCCGCGCGGTGATCGTGATTGCGTACGTCAGCGGTCGCTTCTGACCGCCGGGATCGGACGCGGTGATGTCGACGAGGAGCTGCCTGCGCGCCCCGTCCGACTGCGGGCCGGCGCTGCCCGGGTCGTTCGTGCCGACCTCGGCGAGCCGGTCCACCGCGACCTGCGTGTACGGCGCAGGCGACACCGCCGCCAGGGCCGTACCGGGTGACAGGTAGCGGTCCAGCTCGCCACTGCCGGCGAGATAGGCGGCGAAGAATCCCGTGAGCGTCTGCCCAGCCGGATCGGTAGTGCGGACCGGGACCGACTGCCCATACGCCAGCACCGGGGCCTCACCGGACAGCGGTGCGCCCACTTCGGCCGGCAGAGCAGCAGCCGCCAGAGCGCCCCCTGTACCGGTTCTGACCGGGACCTGGAAGTACCGCAGCACCGGCCCGGATCCGGTCCCGACCTCGTCCGGCTCCGGCTTCTTCTTCCCGTCCGCAGGACCGGCCGGGGCCACTCGGGCAGCCACGGTCACCGACCAGTAGCCCGAGGACACGAGCCGCACCCGCACCGCCGCGACTTCTTGCGCCCGCTGCACACCCGGATCCGCCGTCAGACTCACGTCGCGGGCATTGGGCAGGAACGGTGCCAGGGACTCCTCCGTGCCCTCCCCGGCCGCGAGATACGCGCTCACGAACAGCTCCGCGAACCCGCCCGGCCCGGCTGCCGACTGCCCGGCCGCGGGCTGCTCCTGCCGGACCGGGGCTGTAGCCGGTGCGACCGTGGGCCGGGACACCAGCGCCCACCCCGCCAGCACCGGCCCGGCCACCAGCAAGGCCCAGGCCGTGCGGCGGAGCACCGTCACCGTGTTCGCGGCAGCGCCCAGGGAGCCCAGCGCCCAACCGCCCGCCTCGGCCGGCAGCACGTCCTCCGCGTGGTCCCTGCGGCGCTTCACGGCTGCTCCTGCCACATCCGGGCAGCCAACGTGTCGCGCGCCGCCTTCGGTAACGCCGCCCAGCGGGCGAACGCCGCCTGCGCCGGTCCCGCGTCCTCATCGAGATAGGCGCGCATGGACGCCGCCGTTCGGTCCGCGAACGGCGCCATCTCCAGCTGCACCACCAGATCCCGCAGCCGCTGACGTGCCTGCATCAGCAGCTCGAAGTCCGTACCGTCCTCTGTCGCGGGCATCGGATCCGCCATGGCCTGCTCACTCCTTCCAAGCCCTGGTGCGGCAGCTGTTCCGCCACACACCCGGACCAAGGAGCCCCCACGCCCCAGACGTGACAGCCGGAGCTGAGAAATCTGAGAAATCGTCATCACGCGGCCTGCACCCACTGGTCAGCGATCGGCCGTAGCTGCCGTACGGTCCGGCTGCGGCGCTGCCGCCACGTCACCGCGGACACACCGGCCCGCTCCGCGCTCTCCCGCGCCCCGGTCCGGGACTCGTCCGCGATCACACGGGCCCGCACCACGTCGAGCAGGCCGGCGGCCACGGCCCACACCAGCAGCTCGACCAGCTCGCCCCGCGCACCGTCCGGGACCTCCCCGGCCGCGATGAGCCCGGCCTCGGCGGCCTGCCGCCGAAGGACGGTTCGCCAGGCGGCCTCTGTCGGATCGTCCGCCGCCGGCTCGCCGGGTACGGCCGCGGTTTCGAGGACGGGGTGCCACGGCACTGCGTCTGTCTCCGTGTCCGCCTGCAGCTCACGGCTCGCCAGATGCAGCGTCTCCAGAAGAAGGTTCGCCGCGACCCCGCCCTTCCGGCCGAGCGGATACCGCCGCACCACCTGATACAGGCACGCGACGACGACCTGCCCCGTCTCGTCGAAATCCCGGCCGGCCCGCAGCAGCCGCTGCGTCATCCGCACCGCACCCGGCAGCATCGCCTGCACCACCACCCGCGCCGCCAACTGCGCCCCGACGCCCTCGTCGGCCGCACGCTCCAGGAGCACCCGCATCCACCGGTCACTGTGCACCCGCCCCTGCGTCCGGTCCCGGCACTCCAGCTCGGCCAGAAGCTCCGCCAGACCGCGCGCCCGCTCGTCCCCGAAGAGCACCCCGCCCTCCCGCAGCCAGCCGAGCACCATTTCGGCGCGCCCGGCCCCGGCGCAGACCAGCGCCCATTCGGCGTCCAGCGACTCAAAGATTCGTGGTCCAGTCACGACAGCTCCCCGTTCAGGTGATGCCGTGAACTCTTCTCAGCACCCCTGACCCGACCGCTGACCCAAACCCCCGAATGCGCAGGTCACAGGGTTGCCCAAATGCCGACCCACGCTGTGCGCCGCGCGCTCGCGCTGACCCGGGCGCCTGCCGGATGCCATGAAGGGCCGAACGTTTCGAGGACTGCATCGCAAAACCCCGTGGCGGGGCTTCAACCCTGCGAGTGCCGGGTTGCGCCGCTAACCCACCCCTGCCACACCCTGCTGCCGGTACTCCCAGACCAGGTATCAGGCCGTGTGTTCGGGACGCGGCACAGCATCGAGTCTGGTGCCGCCACGGCTGAGCCGGGTGCGACGGGCGGCGGGCGGCGGTCGTTCATCGGTCCGTATCAGCCGCAGCTGCAGCAGACGGATTGCCCGAACGCGCAAAGGACGTGGCCGTTGGGGAACGAATGCCCTCAAGACAGCCCGAGTACCTGCGCTTCTGAGTCGCGGACCTCTTGAATGGTGATCGTTCCGGGGCAGCTTGCAGTGCTCCCGGAACAGGGTTGCGGCGCAAACCCCTCGGTCCTCCACGGTGCTTTCCACCACCCCGGCCTTCCTGGTCGGGAGTGGCGCACCGTTGTCTGCTCCACCGCTGTCAAGCCTCCGCGAATTCGCTCCGGCGCCTCGTTCCGGCCCCTTGTGTAGGGGCCGGAACGGATTATCGCGAGAACTCGATTGCATGGGGCGGACGCCGGACTGTGGGCCCCGCGCTCAACCCGAGCGCACCTATGAAACGGAGAATGTTCGTGTCCTCGCTCGCCCTGCTGGTCCTGCTCCTCCTGGTCCTCGTCGCCCTCCTAGGTCGTGTCCGATGGGTCGTGAAATCGCGTGGGCTCAACGAAGCAGTGCGGCGATGATGTGCGGGTGTTCTACGAAGATCTCAGCGAGTACGACTACCAGGACGAGGATGCGTTCACGGACAGAGAGTCGGGCTTCTACGCGCTCTGGTACCGCCCGGCGTACACCCGCCTGAACATCGGGTGGCTGGAAGCCGGCAAGCCGTACTCGACAGGGACAGTCCCCACAGCATTCGTGGAGAAGTTGAAGGCTGTGCAGGAGGTCCAGTGGATGAACGTCTGCCTCGGGGTGCACGAGTGCGACCTGTGCCCTGAGGATGAGGCTCCGGAAGGGAACGGAGAGGTGCGGATTCCGGGCGGGACCGGCATCGCTTATGCCGCTCCGTTCCTGATCACGCACTATGTCACCGACCACGGCTATCGACCGCCGCAGGCCTTCATTGATGGCGTTCTCGCTGTCGATCTCGACGCGTGGGCATCCACACGGTGGCCCGACGTCCCCTTTCCCTGGGTTCCGGCTGACGCGGAACGCATGCTGGAGTAGAGGCGAGCGAGGCTCACGTTCGCAGCCAGAGCCGGATCGAGGCGACGGTGACCGTCCCGTGAAAGACGTAGGCCCGCTTGTCGTAACGGGTCGCGACCGCACGGAAGATCTTCAGCCGGTTGATCGTCCGCTCCACTTCATTGCGGCGCCGGTAGATCTCTCTGTCGAACCCGGTCGGACGGCCGCCCTTGCTGCCGCGCCGCTGGATCGGTTGACAGCTTGAAGGCCTCCGCCCGGTGCGGCTGCAGCCCGAACGCCCGCCAGATCCGTGACACCGACGACTGCGACAGGCCCATCTCCTTCGCCATCGCCCGAGTCGACCAGTGTGTTGCATTCGCCGGTGTGGACTCCAACGTCTTCGTGACCACCGCGGCGACCTGCTCGTCCGTCACCGTCCTTGGCCCACCCGGACGCGGCATGTCACCCAGGCCGGCAATCCGGTACTGCACGAATCGGGACCGCCAACGGCCCACCGCATGAGGTGTGGAACCGAGCCGGGCCGCCACGTCCTTGTTCGAAGCGCCCTCGGCGCAGGCCAGGATGATCCGGCAACGCAAGGCCCACGCCTGTGGCGTGGAGCGACGCCGCACCCACCCCTCGAGTGCAGCCCGTTCCTCATCCGACAGTCTTAACTCGGCCTTCGGCCGCCCGGACTAGTAGTGCTTGGTCATGTGCGGTCTGCGATGGCGTGTCTTCTTGATGGGTCGTGTCGTTGACAGGACGTGCTGAGTGGGGAGTTGGCTGCGGTCCGGTGTGATCTGGAGGACTTCGCGGCGGAGATGTTCGAGCCGTTCGCGCGAGCGGATCAGCGTCGGTGGGGTGGGGTCTATCTGCGGGGCCTGCTGCTGGACGGCGGGCGCAAGTCGGTGGAACCGATGGCCGCCCGCCTGGGCGAAGACGGGAACCGGCAGGCGCTGGCCCACTTCATCACCTCCAGCCCGTGGGATGCGGCGCATGTGCGGGCCCGTCTGGCCTGGCGTATGCAGCCGGTCGTCAAGCCCACCGCGTTGATCATCGATGACACCGGGTTCCTCAAGGACGGGGATGCGTCGGCGTGTGTGACCCGGCAGTACACCGGCACTGCGGGCAAGGTCACCAACTGCCAGGCCGGGGTGTCGCTGCACCTGGCTTCCAACGGCGCCTCGGCGGCGGTGAACTGGCGTCTGTTCCTGCCCGGGAGCTGGGATCCCGCCTCGCCGAAGGCCGATCAGGCCAAAGTGGCCCGCCGTGGCAAGTGCGCCATCCCTGCCCAGGTGGGCCATGTCGAGAAGTGGCAGCTGGCCCTCGACATGATCGACGAGACGCGGTCCTGGGGCATCGAGGTGCCCCAGGTCATCGCCGACGGCGGCTATGGTGACACCGCCGCCTTCCGGCTCGGCCTGGAAGAACGCGGTCTCGATTACGTGGTGGGCATCTCGACCTCGACCACCGCACAGCCCGAGGACGCACAGCCGTCTGCCCCGGCCTGCACAGGCCGGGGCAGACGGCCGGTTCCTGCCTACCCCGAGCCGGCCCGGAGGGTGAAGAGCCTGGTCATCGCGGCCGGAAAGTCTTCCGCGCGGCCGGTGCAGTGGAGGGAGGGATCACGGCCGGGCAGTGGCCGCAGCGGGCACAAACGCATGTACTCGCGCTTCGTGGCCCTGCGGATCCGGCCCGCCGGACGCGAGATCCGCAAGGCCACGGCCACCACCGAGCTTCCGGTCCGCTGGTTGCTGGCCGAATGGCCCGCCGACCAGGACGAGCCCGTGCAGTTCTGGCTCTCCAACCTGCCCGCAACCACCCCGTTGCCCGTCCTCGTGCGCACCGCGAAGCTCCGCTGGCGCATCGAGAACGACTGCCGCGAGATGAAACAGGCCCTGGGCCTGGCCCACTTCGAAGGCCGAACCTGGCCAGGCTGGCACCACCACGTCACCCTCGTCTCGGTCGCCCACGCCTTCTGCACCCTGCAGCGACTGAGCCGATCCCCAAAAGAGACGGCGTCGGCCTGAGCCTCTACCGAGTCGTCCACGAGCTGCAGATACTCCTCGCGATCTGGACCGGCGCCTGCCCCACCTGTCACCGCAACATGCCAGACCCCGCACCAACATGACCAAGCACTACTAGTGGTGGTCGGCCTCGCCTACGTTGCGCACCGGCATCCGGTCCTCGCCACCCCGTTGATGGTCGCCACGGGCGCCGCGGCCGTCCTGGTGGCATGCCTCGGTGTCATCGCTACGGTCCGATGAAGCCGAGTCATGCCACCGGGTTATCCACAGGACACAGCAGACCGGACCGCTCCGCCGTAGCGTGCTGTCCCTGCCGATCAACAGGGGTGCCGGATGCGGTATGTACGGCTGGAGTGGCTCGCTGCGGATGTCATGGCCGGTCTTCCGTCCGCAGCGGCGCGGGCTGCGGTGCAGGACCTCCTCGTCGAAGTCGCGAAGCATCCTGACCGGTGGCCTGCACTCGGTGGCGAGGAAGTCGTCGACGAGTTCGGGACCCGGTGCTGGATCTCGTACGCGGCCTACTCCGACGGTCTGGAAGTCCGTGACATCGGGTGGGTGGACTGACAGGCACCCGCGCCCATGAGGCGGAGAAACCCCCGGCTGGAATCCTTCTCCAGTCAGGGGTTCCATGCCCCCAAGCGGGGGGAGCGCCAGACGTCAAGATGGTGAAACCGGCTGTACCTTGTCGAGTTGGTCCAGTGCCCGGTACAGCGCCCGCACCAGCCGGGCCCGCTGCTGCGCGTGCGCGAGGGTGGTCTGGGAGGCTACCGACAGGCGGCGCTCTGCTTCCTGGAGGACCTGCTCGGCCACCGGCCGCAGCTTGCTGTCCTTGGGCAGGGTCTCGACGTGCCGGCTGACTTCGGCGGCGACGATTCGGGCGTGCCCAGTGAGGAGGAGAGCGATCTGCGCGCAGTCGCCCGCCCGCAGACCGCTTGCGTCCTTCCGTGCCAGCATCGCATCGACCAGCGCCATCATGGGCGCGCGGTCGAGCGGCAGTTCCTCGGCCTGGAGCGCCTCGGGGTCGTACAGCACCGCGTTCATGACCGTGGCTCCTCTGGGTCCAGGCCCGTGACCAAGTTGGTCGGGTCGGTGGCGATGACGAACAGCCCGCGGTCCAGCAGCCAGGACCGTTGCGTGTTCCAGTCGTGCCAGCGGTAGGCGATGTACGCGAACGCGGGGACGACGATCCCGGCTACCCGGCCACCGTCCACCGCCGCGCGGATCCGTGCCCAGCCCGGCCGCAGCTCCGTGTCCTGGTCGAGCGGCCCGGTGTCGGTCACCGCGCAGCCGGCCGGAACGGCCCAGCCCTGCGCCTGCGCGTGTGCGGCCAGGGGCGCCGTCACCAGGCGCTCCGTGCCCGGCACCGGGACCACGGCATACAGCGCCACCGCGGTCACCGGCGCGACGGGGGCCCCGTCCACTGCCGGGGCACGGAGAGCTGCGATCTTCCTGCGCACCCGGGCAGGTAAGGGCCGGGCGGTGGTGTGGCGGGACGAGTTCGGCATGGGGCCTCTCCGGTTGTCGGCGTACTCCCAGATAACCGCGACTCGTTCGGGTGGGCTCAGGCCAGAAAGCGGGCATCTCCAGAACAGGGACCGGACAGTTTTACCAAGGCAGAAGAGCGGCAGGACTACCGTCTGTGCCGCGACCGGAAACCTGCGGGGGAACCGATGGACAGACAGCGAAACACTCAACTCGAAGCCGCCATGGCCGAGTACGGCTTCACGCACCAGGGCCTGGCCGACGAGATCAATCGCATCACCGGCCGGATCTTCGGAGAGTCCCACCCCCGCAAGTGCACCGACCGCCACGTCAGACGCTGGGTCAGCGGCGCAGTCCGATGGCCCTGGACCCGCTACCTTCACGCCCTGGAACAGCTCTTCGACCGCCCGGCGCAAGCACTCGGCTTCATCCCAAGAGGCAGGAACAGCGCGAACCTGCCGGCCCCGCCACGGTCTCCCGCACCGACGAAGGAGGCGCCCGTGCGCCGCCGCCGCTTCATCACCGCAACCGCCGCCACGACCGTCGCCCTCGCCCTCAACATCGACGAAACCCCCGTCAACGGCCGTCTGTCGATGAGCGACGTCGACCGCGCCCGCGAGCGGATCGACCGCCTCGATGCCCACTTCAGCGCCATCGGAGGCCAACCCCTCCTGACCGTCGCCACCGCCTACCTCGACCGCCTTACCACCGCGGCCGACCGCTGCACCTACGGGCCCCGTGTCGAGCAGGCACTCCACACCGCGATCGCATCACTGTGCAGCTCGGCCGGATGGGCCGCCGACGACGCCGGAGACCTGGACGCAGCACACCTGTGGCGCACCACCGCACTACAAAGGGCCATCCTCGGCACCAGCCACCAGGCCCAGGCACGGGCCTGGTCCGACCTCGCCATCCACGCCCGCCGCGGCGGACACGACCGCGAAGCCCTGCGCATCAGCCAGACCGCCCTCACCAGCCGCGAAGCCCGCCAAGACCCCCGCTACGCCGCCCTGCTCCAATCCCGCCTGGCCATCAGCCACGCCCGCACCGGCGACCGCCCAGCCGCCGCCCGCGCCCTGCTCGCCGCCCAGGCCGCACATGATCGGATCGACCCAGCCGAGCCCGCGCCAAGGTGGCTGAACTTCCTCACGGCCGCAGAGATCAGCGGACTCGCCGCCATCACCCACCAGGCGATGGGACACCTCGCCGATGCCGAGACCGCCACCACCCAGGCCCTCACCCTCCTCGAACCCGGCCTGCGCCGCAGCCATGCCTACTACAGCGTCCAGCTCGCCGAACTCCAACTTGCCCAGGGAAACACCACGGACGCCCGGACCACCGCAGCCGCCATCGACACCACACACGTCGGCAGCCGCGCCATCACCGGCCGACTCGCCACCGTCCACCGCACCCTCGCCGCCGCATAGGAGAACCGCCCGCAGTGACCACTGACATAGAACTCCGCCACTACACCACCCACCACCGCACCGCCCAGCTGCGCACGCTCCTGCTGGACGTCTACGCCGAGGTGTACGCGAAGGAAGCGCAGACCGACCCGTTCTGCGCCGTCGACCGGTTCGCCGAAGGACTCAACAGCTGGATGACCCATCCCGGCTGGACCTGCGTCGTCGGCTACGACCACGGACAGCCCGTCGGCTACGCCTACGGAGCTCCGCTGTATCCCGCCAGCCCCTGGTGGGGCGGACTGCTCACCGACGTACCCGCCGGGACCATCACCGAGACCGGCACACGCACCTATGCACTCAGTGAGCTGATGGTCCGCACCCCCTGGCGCAAGACCGGCACCGCCCGCCGGCTCCACGACGAGCTGCTCGCCGCCCGGCCCGAGAAACGCGCCACGCTCCTGGTCCTGAAGGACCATCCCAAGGTCCGGGCACTGTATGAATCATGGGGCTGGCAGACACTGGGCGACCTACGCCCACGCATCCCGCACGCGCCACTCTTCCACTCCATGCTGCTGGGCCTCCCACCAGACCACAGAACCGTCGTCGCCACCGTTCCGACCGTAAAGGCCTAGCGGGCCTGCCGGTTGCTCAACAGGTTGCGTAACGGGTTGCCTAACAGGTTGCGTAACGGGTTGCCTAACAGGTTGCCTAACAGGTTGCGCAACGGGTTGCCTAACAGGTTGCCAAGGGTGGATTCGCTTGACCGCTGTTCCCACAGGTCAGCGGCGTGGGTCAGCGCGACGCAGACGCCGACACCTCTTTCCCCGAAGGGGAAGAGCACTCTTCTTCTTCCCCCCGGCCTGGGCGCCGGCCCACTGTGCGGCGGTGCCCGCTCCCGGGTCGCCTCCGCCGGGGTCGCTGCCGGGCCCTCCGCCGGGGTCGCCGCCGGCACCAGGATCCCAACATCAGCGAACTCCGGCGTGGACAGGAGGACACCCATTCCGGACCACGCGGGCGCGCCCTCCTCCTTCCCACGCGACATAACGGCCCCGTTGGGCAGATAGTCGACACCGGTCAAGGTCACCGGGGCGCCCCACGCTTCCGGATACAGCAGACCGTCGGCCAAAGACGCTCCCCGTACGGGCCGGCACCGAACCGGAGTCCGGACGATGTCGCCCGGGCCGACAACGTCCCACGTGGTGAAACGCCACCCCGGGGGCGCCTCGGCGCGCCGCCGCATCTTGCGCGCCACATCGGCTTCAGTAGCCGCTTGCATGTCAATCAGCGCCACGAGGCGGGTTGCTGCTGCCGCGCGGCTGGTGTGACTGGTCGCGTGCTTCTCAGAAAGACCAATGGCATGCCACGTGCGGCGAATTCGGTAGACGTGCCCGACCGACGCGCCATCGACCGCCACCGGGCAGCGTCCCCGGTCGTCATACCGCCCGAACCGGTACCGAGGCACGTCATCAACGCGCATCGGCACTGCGGGCCCGTCGGAGACAGGTTCTACCGTCTCCGGGCGGGGAGCGGCGACACCCGGAACCGCGCCACCGTCGCTCTCCCACGCCTCGGCGCTGCCCGGGTCGGACACGCCTGCAGGCGCTGGCGCACTGGCTTCCTTGGCCATACCGGACGTCACGATTTCCACAGCTTCCGCTGCCTGGCCGATCGTGGTCAGCACCCGCGACAGCTCCGCAGAACTGCCCAGCCATCGGCCGCCCACACACGCATCCGACTGGCAAGCGTCGTACATGCCTCCCGTGCACACCGCGACGATTTCACCGGCCACCGGTCCGCCGGCCCTTGCGAGCACTCCGGCCGCACGCACGATGACGGTGCTGGACCCGCGCCGCTCCTTTGCGACAGTCCACCCGTTGGCCGCAGCAGTCTCGGCCACGTAGACAGCCGCGCGCGGGAGCCACACACCGGGCGCTGCCTCAACCTCGGCGCATACCCCATCGGCGTCCAGCATGGCGAGTGCTGCGCCGTCCAGCGGCTTACCCTCCGCCGGGATGCGGGGAGCCTTCCACGGCTGTACCAGCGGACGCGACGCGCGGGTAACGGCTTGCTTGAGCTCCGTCCCGGAGCCCCGCCCGTGCTTGGCCTTGGTGGGGATGTCAGTCGACTTCAAAAGCCGTCCAGCATCCTTCGCAGCAACCGCACCGGCCAGCACACCAGCGAACCGCGCGTCCGTCTCCGTCACGGCGTCCGCCTCGGCGGGCAGCGCAACCGCGATGACCGTACGGCCGTCCGCTGACACCCAGCGCGACCGGTCATCCCCCTCCCCAGAGAACAGCCGTGCGGTGCGCGTACGCATCGCTTCCATGTCTGCCGCCGCGCGCTCCGCTGCCTGCACCCAGCGCTTCGCCTCCCAGCGCGCCTGATCGGCATTCCTTGCGGCGGATGCTGCAACCGACGCAGCACGGTCCGACCAGGCCCGCGCGTCCGCGACATCGACACCCAGCATGTTTCCCTCGCGCACGTCCAGGACGAGCGCCTTCATGTCGACCGCCCATGCGTGCTGCCCCCGCGCGATCACGTCCAGCCGCGCCGCTTCCGCCTCCGCCCGTGCAACGCACTCAGCAACCGACACAACCCGCGGCCCCGTGAATGCTGGCGCAGCGGCCAGGGGGACATCGTCAGGCGCCTCGGCGCGCTGCGCGGCCTCGGCCTCGGCACGCTCCGCGTGCTCCGCCCATGCGAACAGCTCAGCAACCCGCCGCGCGTCCCGCTCACACCCGACCGCCAGCACCCGCGCACGGTTGGCACAGTCGCGGGAGCGCTGCGGGTCGGTCACCGGGGCACCGTCGTACCACTCCCAATGCGCCGCACAGTCAACGTCGTGCGCCACACGAGACCGGCGGTCAAGCAGCCGCAGCAACGTGCGCGCCTCCGCCGCCTCCGCCTCGGGCAACAGGTCGACCGGCCGCGCCGCCCACGCACTGCGCGTGTACATCATCAAGTCACGCGTAACTTCGTATGCCTCCGCCGCCCGTCCGGAGTGCCCCGCCGCCACCTCTGCCGCCTCGGCGCACTCCGCCGCACGCCGCGCCGCTTCACGCTCGACCAGACGCTCAGCCGCGCGCTTTGCCTCGATTGCAGTCTCAGCAGCACGCACCGCGGCCCGCCGCTCCTCCGCCTCGGCCGGTGCCTCCGCCGCAGCGAGTACTTCCTCCGCCGTGTCCCATTCGCCGGCCAACATGAGTTGACCCGCATCCACCAGCGCGGCGTCCTCGGAGTCCAGCAGATAACCGACGCGCACCGCCTCGGCGTCCACCACACGCGCCACGGTCGACCCTGCACGGTCGAGAACCGCGAGCATGACCGCGCGGCACCCGCACTGGCCGACAGCACACGCACCGCACTGAGCGCTCTGGGCGTGCGCACCGCACGGCGTACGGCGCACGAAGCACCCGCAGATGAGGCAGACACGATCGGCCGTCTCACGCGCCGCCTCGGCCCAGTCCTGCGCCTCCTCGGCCGCCTCCTCAGCCTCTCCCAGAAGCTCTCGCGCGGTGTCCTCAGCCTCAATGGCGGTACGCCGGAACCCCTCGTCCAGGCCGAGCTCCTCAACCGCGCGCGACGCACCCTGAATCGCGCGACGCTGCGCCTGGATCCGACGCAGCGCTGACTTGGCCCGCTTGACGTACTCGGGCGCGCGTCCGGCCGCCTCCTCGGCCGCGTCGGCCCAGTTCTCCGCTTCGTACGTCGTGAGCGCGGCCTCGGCCGCTTCCCCTGCCTCGCACGCCTCGGCATGGCACCCCTCCGCCCCCTTCACGGCGTTACGAGCGTCGGCAAGCGCGTCCGTGATCTTGCGCGACGCGTCATTCAGTACAGCGAGTGCGGACGTCTCGGCATCGGCCGCCGGGGCAACGTCCACCGCACCGGGCGCGGCATCTGCAGCGGACCGGTACCAAGCCACGGTGTCCCGGTAACCGCGGCCGGCCGTCGCCCATTTACCCATGCACCACGTGTACCGGCCCGTACGGGAGTCGGACGGCGCCGATACGACCAGCGTCCATGTATCGCGCTCCTCGTTCCGTTCGGCCGCGGCGTCCCAGCCTCGGTCCGTCGCCGCGGTGGCGAGCGTTCCCAGGTTGTGAGGGGCATTGGTCGACAGTGCCTCAGATACGGGCATCGGGAGCGTGTTCACGGTCATTCCACAGGTCCTTCCGAGGGATGCCGCGGGGCTTGGCCCCGTGCGGTCGGTGCACTCTCACCGTAATCGAGTTGCAGTGTCACTTCAAGTGTAACTTGAAGTGACACTGAAAAATTCGAGAAGAGTGCAGTGGCGGACGAACTGTGGCTACAGGTGATCTTGGTGACGCCGCAGCACCCTCCGCTCCATCAGCAGAGAGATCTCACCGGCAGTGATCATGGTCAGTAGGGAACACTGGAGAGATGAAGACTTCCGCGACCGCTCGTGACACGTGGGTGAGCTACGGCCAGAACAGCGTCGACAGCGGGCCTGCGCGAACGTTCTTCTGGGACTGGTACCAGCGCGCTGGGTACGGCGCGGAGCTCCTCGGCGACATCACCAACCGCGCGGTCGTGGAGGCGGGATCAGGGGCTGGCAAGCAGGCTGCAGCCCTGGTGCGGAATCAAGCTTCCGCAAGGGTCACCGCGGTCGACAGTTCACCTGCCCAGCACGCCCGTGCCCGCGAGCTCCACGCCGACCTCACGAATCTGGAAACGGTCCACGCCGACGCCGCGGCCTACCTGCAGCAACGCCCCCGGCGCCTTCTACGTCTGCTACTCGGTGTTCGGAGCCATCGCCGGCAGCACCGACCAGGACGTGCAGCACCCGCCGCAGACACACACCCCGCGGCAGCGTCTCGCTCGGCCACGGTCGCAGGGCGCGCCGTAATCGTCTCGCTGCGCCGCAGCGTCCCGTGTTTCATGGGGTGCTGAGCGTTGACGGCCGGGCGCTGGTGTTGGACAAGTCGTGAGGATTAGCTGGTCACTGAGCCTTTTCCAATCTCATGTTGAGGCATGGCGAAGGACCAGTACAGCCTTGACAATGTCGGTGATCCAGTTGGTACTGCAGCGGAGCTTGCGCAGTAGGCGCCAGCCATTCAGGACGGCCATGGCCCGCTCGCCAATGCACTGGATCTTGGCGTGGGTGGTGTTGTGCCGTCGCTTCCATCGCTGGAGTCGGCGGCCTCGGAAGGGGACTCGGATGTGTCGACCGGCGCCTTGGTATGCCTTGTCCGCCCAGCATTCGAGTCCCATGGTGGCGAGACCAACCAGACGCCGGCGACCGACCCTTGAACCTGACGATCGTGGACAGTGACGAGTCACCCCAGGCGCGTGGCATGCAGATGGGGCCGTCGCGGTACGAGCAGCTGCGCGACCTGGCGTACATCGAGAAGCGCAAGCTCTGGATGATGCTCGACGACGCCCTGGAGCTGTACGTCACCAAGACCCACGGAAAGCAGCACAAGGGGGAGTAATCCGTCGACCAGCAGCGGACACAGTGGCAGCATGACGCCATGAACGACGAGCACGAGCCGGACGAGGGCTCCGACGATGAGGACCTGGACAAGGCGCTTGAGCGCTTCCGGGGTTCTATGGACCCACTCATCAAGTGGCAGCAGAACTGGGCAAGGAACATGTTCCCGCCAATCAACAGGATGCTTCAGGAGTCGGCCGCGATCAAGCTGAACCTGGCGAAGAACTTCCCAACGATCGTGCCGCCGTTGACTGCCCAGGTAACGCAGCTTCAGAAGCAATTGCAGGGGATGTACACCTTCAATAGCTCTCTACGCACGCTGATTGAGTCGGTCAACCGCTCGTATGCGTCGCAGTGGGAGCGCATCTTTGAGTCAATCAGAGATTTCCAGTCACGCATCTTCCCGGAAAACTGGGACGGTGTAAGTCGTCCGGGCATTAATGAGTTCGAGCCTCTCTTGATTGATGAGGGCATCGCCTTGATGTGGGTTCCTGGCCCGAAGGTCGTTCAGGCTCTCTTGGACGCCTCCACGGTCGCAGAGCGGCGGCGCATCATCAGTCGTCGCTGGAAGGGCATAGTCACTGACTGCGAGACGGTGCTGAGCGACGTTACTCACCCCAATTTGCAGGACTCCAAGAAGTTCGGGCTCGATTGCGTGCGGGCCCTCCAGGAGGGCCACGCGGCCCCGGCGCAGGCCCTTGCCGGAAACCTTCTCGACAGTGTCTTGCGCAGCAACTTCGATAATGCAGCTCGGATTGAGGTAACGCGTAACAACTTCAAGAAGAACGGCGTTCGTTTCAACTTGGACGATTACAAGATCCGGGCGGCCTTCACGTTCGCACCAGTGTGGTGTGCGCACGCGAAGTACAAGACGGAAGACGGCGACCCGATCCCTCGCACCTTTGGAAGGCACCCGACCACGCATGCCGTCTCGCGCGCCCAGTACAGCCGGATCAACGCGGTGATGGGGATCATGCTGGTTACCTCGGTCATTAAGTTCTTCGATACGGAGATGGAGTGGCCGATCAAGCGGGTGAAGCGATCGTGATTACATCACCGAGATCGTGAAGGCCATCCTCGTCCTTCAATTCGCCTCAACCCGAGGTTGGAGAAGCCTCACTGGGTGAGGATTACCTGGTCAGGGGAGTGAGAGCTCCCAGCAGGGCGCAGCGAGTCAATGCAGATGACGTGTCCGAGCGAGGAAGCGTTCCCAGGTGCGGGCTGAGCCGCCGTGTTGATGGGCCAGGCCGGCGGCGATGCGGCTGATGGGAGTATCGCCCGCGGTGGCCAAGGCGTCGGCGGCTGTTTGTAGGCGTGGGTCGCCTTCGTACGGGTGGGCTTTGCGAGGGCCTTGCGGCTCGCCGGCGCGGCGACCGCCGCCTTTTCCTTGCCCGCGCGGATTGTCGCGGCGGTGCTCGATTTCATGGCGTGGCCAGACGCGAGCGCTCGCGCCTTTCGCCTCGCTCTCGGTCCGGAGCATCTGATTGTCGTGATGGAGCGAGGCAATGACTGTTGTCGCGGCGGTCAGCTGCCGGTTGAGCTCGGTGACCTCCGGCTTAGCCGCGGCGAGTTTTCGGCGAAGGTCATCGATGTCGGCGTCCCGGCGGGCCTCGCCGGGGGTGAAGCTGCCATGGGTGTCGATGTATGCGTCCCAGTCGGCCAACACCACCCTCGCCTGGAACATCGTCGCGGGGCTGACACCCGCCTCCTGGGCGAGGTTGTTCTTCGGGAGCCGGCCGTCGCAGTGCTGCGGCTTGCCTGCCAGGAGCCGGTCCATGGCGTCGCAACAGAACTGCTGACGCGGATCAGCGCGATTGATCTTGCTGGAATGGGTCTACCTCGTCGTCACTCTGTAGGCCGGCCTACAGAGTGACGACGAGGTAGACGAAGGGGTCCCGGACGGTTCTCCGCCCGGGACACCTGCGCCTGATTACAGCACCTTCACCAGGGCGTTCTCTTCCCAGCCGTCGCCGTCTTCGAAGTAGCCCTCCATTGCGGCGCTGTTGTCGGCGCCGGCCGCCGGGCACCCGCTGCAACACCCGAGCCGCGTTACACACTGACCCTCGTGGCCTCACTTCCAGACCGCTTTCTCCTCCGGTAGCGAGTACGGTGGGGGCGGCGTCTGGCTTGGGTTCGGTGATTACCTTTTGGCGGCCAGACGGCCAGGCGGCGGCTGGCCTGGAGGGCCGCTAACCCTCCTTCCCGAGCCTCACGGGGTCTCGGGGTCGGCCGCCTTCCTTTTTCCTGCGTCGAACTGCATCCTGGCTGCCTCCAAAGCGCGTTCGGCCGCCCATACGGGAAATCCGAGGCGGGCGTGGACCTCGCCAGCGGTCAGATCCGGATCCTGCTGCAGGATTCGGATGACCGCAGCCGTGCGCGCCCGGGCGAGGGCGCGCTGCGCAGTGTCGGCCGTGACACCGAGCTCGGAGGCCGCTCGGGCGGCTGTGATGGTTGGCTCACGCGCCAGGAGCTCGGCTGCCCGCACTGAAAGGCCGGCGCGAGGCGTCGTTTCGCGACTCCCTGCAGGCCGACCGGGGGAGGACCCGGGGCCAGGGCGTGCTTCGAGCCACTCAAGGACGTCGCCGCGACGCCAGTGCTCGACCCCGGCGGCATCGACGGGAGCCGGTCGCGGCTGCATACCGGGCAGGTTGGCGTACCGGTCCCACGTGCGGGGAGCCACGCCGACCAGGTCAGCTGCCTCGTTGCGGTCCAGTAGATCGTCCGGGCTGTCCTGCACCGGTAGCGGCGGCACGGGCAGACCGGCTCGGTAGGCGTCGATCTGCTCGCCATCCCACAGCAGAACCCGCGCCCGCAGCGAGCTGATCGGCTCAGGATGTCCGGGCAGTTTGTGCAGCTTCTGGTTGCTGAATGTCTTCGGTGTCTTGCCCGCCGCCGTAGCAAGGTCGGCAAGCGTTCGAACCAGCGCGGCGCGTCCGGCGCGGATCACGAGGCGCCCCTTCCCATTTAGTCCATCGGTGCAAGGTCATCCTGCTGCAACTTGTACAGCTCGGCGAACAGTCCGCCAGCCGCGACCAGGGAGTCAAAGTCTCCTTCCTCCACGATCCGGCCCCGCTCGAGCACGACGATCCGGTCAGCGAGCCGCACATTGGCCAGCCGGTGGGTGACGAACACCGTGGTGCGCCCGGCAGCCAGGCGACGCAGTCGCTGAAAGACGTGGTGCTCGGCGCGGGCGTCCAGGGCTGAGGTCGGCTCGTCCAAGACCAGGACCGGCGCGTTGCGGAAGAAAGCGCGCGCGACCGCAATCCGCTGCCATTGCCCGCCGGACAGGTCATGCCCGCCCCACCAAGAGCGCGCCAGCAGAGTCTCCCAGCCGTCAGGCAGGCGGCCGGCCAACTCCGCGGCGCCCGCCGCCTCCGCCGCGGCCACGACTGCATCGTCGCCCTCGACGCTGGCGCGGTTGCCCTGCCCCAGAGTGATGTTGTCCCGCAGTGACATCGGCCAGCGCGTGTACTGCTGCGGCACCATCCCCATCGACTCCCACACTCGGTGCGGATCCGCGCCGGCCAGGTCCACCCCGTCCCACGACACCACCCCCGTGCTGGGCAGGTACAGACCGGCCAGCATCTTCGACAGCGTGGTCTTGCCCGAGCCATTCTCCCCAACCAGCGCCACCACCTCACCTCGGCGCAGCTCCACACTCACCCCGCACAGCGCTGGCGCGGCGGCCCCTGGATACGTGAAGCTCACCTTGCTCGCGCTGATCACCTCCGGCCCACCCGGCGCCACCACCGCCGGCCCCCGCAGCGCGCGCAGCCGAGCCGCGCGCCGCAGGAATGCCGACCAGTCCTCGAGATACAGCGCGGCGCGGAACAGCTGCGCACCGGCCCGTACCCACGCATCGAGCGCTGCGGAGCAGGCCCGCACGCCCACGATTGCCGCCCCCGCAGCTGCCACCGGCAGAACACCCTGGACCACGAGCCATGAGAGCACTGCCCACGTGGCGCACAAGCCCACCACCGCGCCAGCGTCGCCGAGCAACCTGACCCTCAAGGCCTGTCGCACCGCGACCAGGTCTTCAGCCTCCAACCGCTGCGACACCGCCCGGTACCGGCCCAGCAGGAATCCTGTCATCGTCGACGCGCGCACTTCGTCCGCGCTGGCCCGGTCTGCGGTGTACGACCGCCACACGCTTCGCAGCCGGCTGTCCGACAACATTCGATGCGCTGCCGCGTGCTCCACCCGCGCCGCCTGGATCGCCCCCCAGCCTCGAGGCACGACCGCCAACACCAGCAGCGGCAGCAACGCCGGATGCAGCACACCCAGATAGCCGGCCACACCGACCAACGAAGCCGCAGCCCCAATCAATGCCTGGGTCGACAGCATCAACTCGCGTGTCGCCTCAGCACCTTTGCCAGCCGCCTCCAGCGCATCCTCGAACCCGGGATCCTCGTATGCCACCAACTCCACCGCCGTGGCCGCCTCCAGAACCTCCAAGTCCGCCTCTCGCGCCACCTTCGGCGCGAGCCGCGCCACCGCCAACTGCGCCAGTGCGTTCAGTCCGTACCGACCCACCAAGGCACCGACCAGCCACAGACCGACTGGTACCGCCGCACGCAGCAGGCTGGCAACCGGGTTCCCTTCGCCGCCCCCGGCAGGCAGGAGTACCTGCAATACTCGGGCGGCTGCGGCGAGCGCGGCCGCCGCAGCCAAAGCGGCGAGCACCAGACTGACCAGCAGCAGCACCACGGCCCGCCGATCCGCCCGCCACCCCAGACGCAGTGCCGTCCGAACTGTGCGCGGCACCTGGACTGCCATCGACCAAGTCGTCATCCGTGCAGACACTTCGGCGTACGGATCCGAACGCAGCCGCATTACCGGCCCCGCCGCTCCCCGGACAGCCTCGTACGGCCGTTCAGAAGCAGTCATTGGTCCTCATCCTGTCGTCTCGACGGTGGCCTGGAGTCGCAGCCGCGGGATACGCCCCGTACCAGCAGTGAGCGCCGTGACCCGCTCCCGTCATGCTGAACAGAGGCTTCGACACGGCCGACAGGGCGCAGCATGCGAGCAGAAATGAATGGTCATGAAACCCGGAGCGTCGCCACGAGACTTGATCGCTTTCACGGCAAGCTCTCTGTGCATGTCGCATCGGAAGTATTTCCTTTCTGAGGCGCAGAGTTGGGCTGAGCTGGCTCGAATGAGAAAGCTCAAGACCAGAGGAGAGCCAGGCAACGTCCATCGATAGCCTGACGAGCCGCAGCCTGACGAGCCGCCCTGAGCGCGCGCCGCGACGCATCCAGGCCTGACAACTCGCCTATCGAAGACACCCTCTCTCTCCGGCGCAGGGGTGTCCGGGCGCTGCGGGCTGAGAGGAAAGGCGAGGCGCTGCGCGCCCCGTGTGACGAAGAGAGCTGCCCCTAGGCGCACGGGGGAGCAGCAGGGCGGTAGTGGTAGGCACACTTCCCAGCGCGCGGCCTGCTCCGCAGGCACGACGCGCCGCCGCTACGCGGCGGTGGATGCTGCGGCGCTCCGCGCCACACCACCCGCTTGCCTCGCCGTGCGCTCCGCGCCCGCCATCGGAACCGCCGCTCGCGCGGCGGCGCACTGCGGCGCTCCGCCCCGCTCCCTCCCCCGAGAGCGGGGCGGAGGCGGCTACGACACGGACCGCAGAGCCAAGTGCAGAGCGATCGGCGCGTACACCGCAGAATGCGCCGCTGCATCCTGCACGCTGCGCTCGCAGTCCGCAGCCGTCGCCAACAATGCACGACGGTCGAGGTACCCAGACTCCACCAGTGAGGACCCATTGGCCATCTCCCGCAGCAGCGGCGGTGCATAGCGGTACAGACCCCTCGCCATCACGTCCGAGAAGTTCTCTCGCAGCGCCGCCCGTACGACGTTCGACGGAAGCCCATGACGGACAAGCCGCTCACGCATGAGCCGCTTGTCAGCCCGCCACACCTCCGGCAGCCAGCGCGCGAACCGCACCACGTGCGGATCAGCCAGCGGAGCAACCGGCCACAACCCCGCTCGCAGCAACGGGGCGCTCACCGCGCGCAGCGCCAACAGCGTGGTTTCTGGCACCGCCGTCGACGGAGCAATTCCCATATCGCGTTCCGCGTCCGCCTCCAGCGCAGCCGCACCCAGCCATGCCCGCTCCCGAGTCGGACGCTCTGTCCGTGTGGGAACAGCCATCAGCTCGTCTCCACCGAACCCCGTAAACACGGTGTCCACACCCCGCGCGGCCACGGCACTCGATAACGCCTCCAGCAACTCCACATACGGTTCCTCGTGCGCCGAGCACCGCCCACTCCACCGTGCCCCCTCAGGATGCAGCGGCACATACTCCAACGCGGGTACTGTCACATCACAGGCCAACCGACATGCCTCGGCCAACAGCGTCCGTCGCCCCATCTGCTGAACACCCGCCGCACCTGGCAGCGCCATCGCGCACGCCGTTACCGCATTCGGGTACAGCCTGCCGAGCGACAGTCCCACCGTGGCACTGTCCTGCCCGCCCGAAAGCTGAACCGCCGCATGCTCCGGCCGCCCCGGCCGCTGCTCCAGCACCCAGCTCAGCAGGGCTTCGAACGCGGCCACAGGATCCGCCTCCTCCGCTAGCTCCCGTGGCTGATCGCGGCCCACCGGCGCCGGATACCGCATTTCCAACCCGCCTGACGAGAACTCAGCCACGGACCCCACCGTCAGCAGATGAACGCCCGCAAACAGCGTTTCGTGTCCGTAGCGGGCCTGCCCCGTCAGCATCCGCGCCACTTCACGGCTTATCAACCGGTCACCGCTCAGATGCGCCCGAAGGTCCATCAGGTTCCAGGAGGCATCCAACCGATCGCCCGCACAGACCAGATGGACCGGAGCTACCCCGCCCGCTCCCGCACTGACTGTGAGCCGGTCGTGCTCCACATGCAGAACGACCGCACCCAACGGCCACTCCTGCCACTCAGCGAGCATGGCGGACAACTCACCACCTGACAGCGTCACCGGCCCGCCGCAGTCCCCGGACGACTGCGCGGAACGCTCCCGCACAGTGAGCATCCATGCGCTCCCGTCAGTTGCCGTACACGTCTCCAGCAGGGGGTGCGCGAAGGGCTCAATCCAACTGGTTCTGCTTGTCCACCGATTGCCGCTGTGCGTCCACTCCCCGGCCAGGTCGCGGAAAGTAACAGAAATCTTGATCACCACTTGCCTCTCAGCCGAAGGGGGCGGGCCCCGGGACAAATCCCGAGGCCCGCCATTTCATCGGAGCCGGGCGACGTCAGTTCTCGTCGCGGTATCCCTGGTCCTCAGTGCCCGCAGGCTTGTCCCGGTACTGGTCGGTTCCCTCCGGGACGATGACGCGAGCCGGGGTGGTGAACAGGTCCTCGAACTTGGGAGCCATGGCGGCTCTCCCTTCTGTTGGTGATTTTTTCTTGGCCGTCAGGGGCGCTACTCCCTGACAAAGAAAAGTATCGCACTTAATCCCTGTGGGCGCAAGAGTGTTGCCGATCCCGCAAGGCTCGTAATCGGGGAGGGTGTGCGTGCCGATTCCGCAAAGGAGCTGGGTTGTTTTTTGGCGCATTCTCAGGATGCGGAATTGGTGGGCTCGGGATTGCCTTCCGTGCTGATTCGACGTCAGTACTCGGATTCGGCGAGTTGGGGTTTTCGAGGGGTGGGAGAGGTCCCAGGTGGTGTGCCCTGAGTCCTAAAGCTAGCCGGAGTGGGAAATGACGCACGGAGTCCCGTGGTCTGATAGTGGGTCAAGTTCTGGCCTATCCTCCGTCAGGTTCGAGGCGAGCGACAGAGACCCCTTCTAGTAGCCAGCCGCCCGCGTAGCGGGCCTACTTACCAGGCGCGGAGCGGCTGGTAAGTGATCCGCCCTGGCGGATCGTCACGGTTGACGCGGAGCGTCTGCCGTGACCCTGGGCCGCGGAGTGGCCCAGCAACCCGGGTTGCGAAGCAACCCGGGAAAGTGCCGCGTAGCGGCACCGCGTCGCGGCTGCGGA